>DATIHP010000024.1:0-26350 GCA_035480495.1 Saccharimonadales bacterium (SeqCode) | reverse complement strand
ACTTCCGGCTCAGTCTCCGAACCGTCATAGTTTTCGCGGAACGGTACGGTCTCTTTGTCAATGTCTTCCAGCAACATCTGGCCGGCTTTGGCCATGCGAGCCTCCGTATAGCGCTGGGCCGCCGGTGGGTCGCCGTCCATGGAACCAAAGTTACCCTGTCCGTCTACCAGAAGATAGCGCGTGGACCATGGCTGCGCCAGACGGACCATGGCGTCATAGATGGCGACATCGCCATGCGGGTGGTACTTACCCATGACATCACCGGTGATACGGGCGCTTTTGACAAATTTGGAGCCCGGTTTCCAGCCGTTCTTATCCATGGAGTAGAGGATGCGCCGATGGACCGGCTTCATGCCGTCGCGGACGTCCGGTAAGGCGCGTGCCACGATGACACTCATGGAATAACGGAGGTAACTATCCTCCATGACATCTTCAACGGTGCGTAGTTCGACGCTGCGCGAGTGATCGCTGCTGACTATCTCGGCATTGTCAAAGACGTTATCGGTATTGTGCATGATTTCGCCGCTGTCCTGCGCGTCAGCCCTATCCATATCAGCCATGCTAGACGTCCAGTCCCTTCACGAATTTAGCGTGTGTCTGTATAAAGTTCTTGCGCAATTCCACCTCTGAACCCATGAGCTTGTTAAAGATAGCATCCGCTTTTTCGGCGTCTTCCAGACGCACCTGTATGAGCACGCGGTTTTCCGGGTTCATGGTCGTTTCCCACAACTGTTCAGCGTCCATCTCGCCCAATCCCTTATAGCGTTGGATATCTGTCAGGCCGGCTTGTTTCTTGCGGTCATCTTTGTCGGCCACAGTAGTACCGCGGTCTTTGCGTTCGCCGATGAGTTTATCGATGAGTTGGTCGCGTTCGGCATCGCTATAGGCATATTGGCGCTTGTTACTGGTACCTTTCAACAGATAGAGTGGCGGTTTTGCCAGATACAGATAGCCGCCGTCAATGATGGCCTGCATGTGGCGGAAAAAGAAGGTCAACAGCAGCGTACTGATGTGCGAGCCATCGACGTCAGCGTCAGTCATGATGATGATGCGGTGGTAGCGCAGACCTTCCATACTGAACTGTTCCTCGATACCGACGCCCAAAGCTTTTATAAGGGTAACGATTTCATTGTTATTAAGCATCCTATCCAGACGGGCACGCTCCACGTTCAATACCTTGCCTCTGAGCGGTAAGATGGCCTGGGTCTTGCTATCGCGGCCGCTCTTGGCGGAACCGCCGGCCGAGTCGCCCTCCACGATGTACAGTTCGGAATTACTGGGGTCGCGCGAGGAACAATCCGCCAGTTTGCCCGGCAAGCCGGAGCCTTCCAAGACACCTTTGCGGATGATATTTTCGCGGGCGGCGCGGGCAGCCTTGCGGGCGCGGGCGGCTAAAAGCGCCTTGCCGACTATCTTGCGGCCGACAGCGGGATGCTCTTCCAGGTAATATGAAAAGTATTCCGCCAGGACCTGTTCCACATAGCTGCGGACCTCCGGGTTACCCAGTTTGTTCTTGGTCTGGCCTTCGAACTGCGGGTCGGGAATCTTAACCAGGATAACGGCGGTCAGTCCTTCACGGGTGTCCTCGCCAGAGAGATTCTCTTCTTTCTCCTTAAGTAAACCGTTCTTGCGGGCATACTCATTCACGACCCGCGTCAGGGCCGAGCGGAAACCGGTCAGGTGCGTACCGCCATCGGGATTAAAAACGTTGTTAGCGAACGGCTTGATGGTCTCCGTAT
Organism: Saccharimonadales bacterium (SeqCode); assembly: GCA_035480495.1. Lineage (GTDB taxonomy): Bacteria > Patescibacteriota > Saccharimonadia > Saccharimonadales > DATIHP01 > DATIHP01. The sequence continues at coordinate 24,611 of DATIHP010000024.1, read as the reverse complement.
AGGTGTCGGCATACTGCATAGCTATTTCGACCTGGACATCGTCTACCTTCTTGTCAACGTAGAACACCTCATCGTCTATGACATCTTTGCCCAGATTAAGATGCTTGGCGTAGGACTGGATACCGCCTTCAAAGTAGAAGCTGTAACGCGCTCCGCTGCGCTCGTCAGTAACATAGGTGTGCAACCCTTTGGTCAGATAAGCCTGGTGGCGTAGATAATCGACTACCCATTCGTAATCGAACTCTACCGATTCCTTGAAGATGGTGTCATCCGGATAAAAGGTGATGATGGTACCGCTAGAATCAGTTTTATCGCCCTTTTTGATAGGCGTAAGCGGCACGCCGCGTTCGTACTCCTGGGTGTAGATAAAACCGTCCTTATGGATTTCGGCGCGAAGTTTAGACGATAAGGCGTTCACTACGCTGATGCCGACACCGTGCAGACCGGAAGATACCTTATAACCGCCGCCGCCGAACTTGCCGCCGGCATGCAGGACGGTCAGAACGGTTTCCAGGGCGCTTTTACCGGTCTTGGCCATCTTATCGACTGGGATACCCCGGCCGTTATCCTTGACCGTGATACCGCCGTCAGCCTGCATGGTCACCCAGAGGTCGGAGGCGGCGCCGGCAATGGCTTCGTCAACGGAGTTATCGGCAATTTCTTTTATAAGGTGGTGCAGTCCTTCGCTGCCGGTGCCACCAATATACATACCCGGCCGCTTGCGGACAGGTTCCAAACCCTCTAGGACTTGAATCTGAGCAGAATCATAGCCTTTTTGTTTCGCCACGCGTTAATTACCCTCTTCTCTTAGTTTCTACCACACTTATCCACCATTATAGAGGATTTTCCAGTACTAAACAACCGTTTTACCCTTGCTTGAACACATGATTTTATGGTTCAATAAACATTAGTGTTATTTATAAAACCATACACAAAAATATGTTCAAAAAATTACTCAGCAATCTGCCCTTCAATCCTAGCCTGATAGGACAGGTATCTTTTTACGCGAAGCGTATCAAGCGCGAGTCCGCTGTCCGCCGTACCGGCTTTGTTTTTCTGGCGCTGACCATGGTAGTTCAGTTTTTCGCGGTCATCTCACCGCCCCAGAACAGTTTATCGGCCAGTCCGGACAACGATATGGTAGTTGGCGGCTTCGCCGACAAGACGCAAGCGTACTTACATTGCCGTAATACAGGTGAAGATTACGGCCCGGTCCTGGCCCATTTCGGTATCAGCTGCCAGGACATAAGCGATACCGCCGTCCCGGTCACATTGAATTCCCGCGACCAAGGCGGCAGCCTGTTCTCTATGGGCCATATCGATTACCCCGACAAAGCCGGTGAGACCGAGATAAATGTACCGGAAGCCCGGGATGGACACATGTTTGTCCGGTATCTGTGGAGCTGGGACACGGGCGCCAGTTCAAATTACCCTGCATTGCAGATTACCAGCCACGGCCAGACCTTTTGGTTATTGAACGGTTGCGGTAATCTGGTATCAAACGGCCTGCCAACACCGCCTGCACCGCCTGCAGGGCCACCGCCCGATACGGCACCGACGGGTAATTTTGACCAGGTGGACTGTTCAAATATCAGCGGCTGGGTCATAGATGAGAGTAATGTCACGAAATCCATCAACGTAGACATCTACATTGACGGAGCCGGTTACCCGCCGCGCATCTTGGCCAACCTGCCACGGCAGGATGTCCATGATTATTACGCCTCCAAAGGCACCGCGGTAGGCGTGTATTACGGCTTCAGTACCCCGACGCCAGCGAGTATAAAGAACGGTACCCAGCATACGGTCAACGTCTACGCCATCGGCATCGGAGCGGATGGTAACCTCAACAACGATAACCCCCTGATAGGCAGCAAGAAAGTCACCCTGGATTGTTCCACCCCTAAACCGCCGACGCCCAATACTCCCTGCCTATATAACCCCTCCATTCCAAGCACCGATGTCAAGTGCAAACCGCCGACGCCTTGCCAGTACAATCCGTCAATCCCGGCCACTGACAAGAATTGTAACCCTCGTTGTACTTACAATCCTGTCCTGACGCAGGACAACCCCGCATGTAAACCGTGCGAAGAAGCCACGACCCGCAATGACAAGACGGCTTGCCTGATTTACCACAAGACTGCCCGGAATGTCACCCAGAACATCGCCAATGCCAACGGTACCGTTGCGAAAGCCGGCGACGTCATAGAATATACCCTGACGCTTAAGAACAAGGGTAAGGGCAAGATTGCGAAGAAGTTCGTCGATGATGCCCTGCAAGAAAGCATAAGCAGTATCCTGGATTACGCCGATGTCGTCGACCTGCATGGCGGCCAGAAAGATAAGTTTGATGTCGTACACTGGACCGGTAAGGACCTGGCCAGCGGCGATACCATAACCGAACTGATTACGGTCAAGATCAAAGACCCGATTCCCCAGACACCCATTTCCACATCCGACCCTGGCCGGTTCAACGTAACCCATGGTTTCCTGACCATGATCAACATATACGGCGATACGGTTACCATAAAATTGCCGCCAAGCGTCAGCAAACAGGTAGAGGTAGCTACCCGGACCCTTCCTAATACCGGCCCCGGTACCAGCCTTATGGTAGGATTCGGCCTTACAGCAGTAGTCGCATATTTCTTCGCCCGCAGCCGCCTGTTCGCTACTGAACTGGAGATAGTACGTGAGGAATATGTAAATAGTGGAGCCGCATAAAAATGAGTGAAAAATATATACCCCGCCCTGAAAATCATGAACACGCCCATGAGGCGGACGAAGTACTCAGCCATGAGCACCATGAGCGGATTGCCAAACATACCGCCGAACAGGCTGAACGGGCCAAGCGCGAAAAGTCTGCCGAGAACCTGGCTAAGATCCGGGAAATGGCCAAGACGGAAGCAGAGTCAGCCAGTAAGCTAAAGGCGGAAAAAGTACCAGAAGATGACACCGGGTCTGTGGTCGGGATGCAACATTCCCTCAAGGCGCAGGCATATGAGCGTACGCTGGCTAAGATCCGTTCCCATTTGTCCGCTCCAGCACGTAGTTTCAGCCGGCTTGTACATAATCCGCTGGTTGAAAAGGTCAGCGGCGCTGGGGCTCAGACCGTCGGACGGCCATCCGGTCTGCTTGGCGGTAGCATCGTTGCCTTCTTCGGCAGTGTAGTCACTTTGTATTACAGCAAGCACTATGGCTTCCGCTATAACTATCTGGTACTGTTCGTCCTGTTCGTAGGCGGCTTCGCAGCCGGTGCAAGTATTGAATTGCTTGTATGGTTGGCTTACGGCCGTAAACGGCGCTACTAGGCTCTCTAATAGCCTCAGACGGAGCCAGAAGCCGTCTGGTCTTTCGCGCTCGGTTGTTTGAGATTACCTTCACGGTCTATATAGATAGTGTCCTCGGCGGTAGCAGCTGCCTCATCCTGTCCGTCAGTACGTAAATTGATGACCCCGTCCGTCTTATTGATGGGGACGGCAGTTGGAGCGGCTTGGATATCAGGTGTAGACGGGCTGGCGGTCGGAGTCGATTGGGATGGGGCGGGTGTGGGTGATGCCTGAGCCGGACTGCTTGGAAAACCCGGGGTAGCACCGGTGGTCACGGGAGCGGTGCTACCGGTCGTCTTGCGTTTAGCCAGCCATTCGTCAAGGAACGATGAGCCGCTGTTAGGGGGTTTTGGCGCGGACGGCGGGGCGGCGAATGGACTTTGACCGGGAACATTAGCCAACGGGCTGCTGAAGGCCGGTCTGGGCACTTCCTGCGTCTTCATACGCTCACTGATCTCTTGGTCGACGATAGCTCTGGGACGGCCGAATTTAGCCGCGGAAAGCTGCATCAACGCCTGCGATAGATTCATGTTCGGGGTTCCCAGCGCTGGCAGTGCCGCCATGCTGAACGGTTGGGTCGGTACGCCGTTGATAAGCGTCCTGACTATGGCGTTATAGTTCGGCACCCGGAGCAAATCATCCGGTTCAAAGACCGGCTTGAAGTAGCGCGATAGCGATTCGACATCGTTCTGGCCTACCCGGAAGGATATGATGGTACCCATGTTGCCGAATACGGCGTCCCGTATCTCTTCGCTCAATTGCGTCGTGAACTGGTTGGCGACGATAAGGTTCAGATGATACTTTCTGGCTTCGCTCATTATGGTGGCGAACGAGTCGGTCGAGAAGTTCTGGAACTCATCCACGTACAGACAGAAGTCTGTACGCTTGGCTTCTTCGACGGTCGCCCGGCTCATGGCTGCGACCTGGAATTTCATCACGAATATCATTCCCAGCAGTTTGGCGTTCAGTTCGCCGGTGCGGCCTTTGCTCAGATTGACCAGCAGAATTTTCTTGTTGTCCATGACATCGCGCAAGTCGAAGGCACTCTTGGTCTGGCCGATGATATTACGCATCATGCTGTTGCTCAGGAAGGCACCGAACTTACTGACGAACCAACTGACCACTTCGCCAAACTCATTGGAACGCTGCGACTGCGGCATCTCTTTCTGCCAGAATTCGAGCACGGTCGGATCGGTGACATATTTAAGCTTCTGCTTGACGTATTCAGGGTCGCGGAAAAGTTTAGGTATATCTATGAACGTGCCGCCTTCCGGGTCGGCCATGACCGTCAAAGCCGCGTTGCGGAATAGGTGCTCATAGCGCGGGCCTATGATTCCTTGGTGCTGTGGATCATACAGTTTATACAGCATATTTATGGCCTCTTGGATCAAGAAGTCCTTCTGGTCAGAGGTAGTAGCTTCAAAGAGATTAAGCCCTAGCGGGTAATCGGTCTCGGCGGGACAGAAATAAATAACATCCTCCGTGCGTTCGCGCGGTACCATGGCCAGCAAGCGTTCGGCAGTGTCGCCGTGCGGATCGATGAAAGCGAAGCCTTCGCCGTTCAACATGTCCTGCAGTGCCAGGTTTTCCAGGAAGACAGATTTACCGACGCCCGTCTGACCGACGACATACATATGACGACGCCTATCCTCCAAATCCAAGCGGATGGCTTTCTTGGCCCCGCGGAAGATGTTGTAGCCCAGCAGCAGGCCGTCCTCAGGCATATTGCGCGGTCCATCGACCTGTTTGCTGGCCTGGCGCTCCAACTGGCTGGTTGGGATATTCTTCTGGTCGGGAAAGTGGAACAAAGTAGACAGTTCGACGGTATTAAGGATGCTGCTTCTGCTTTCCTGGGGGAAGAAACGCAAAATATAGGCCGTGACAAACCGCTCAATATCCCTGGCGGGCGTGTATTTGAAGCCGTTCTTGCCGGGTGAATCAAACAGCGCAAACGTAGCCACGACATTGTTAAGGATAGCCTGGGCACGTTGCGATATATTAGACGAAGCCACTACCCGGATTAATACTTCATAGCCGGCATGACGGGTTTTTTCATCGATAGAATCAAGAATATTTTGGTCCATACTTGATAGTTCGTGCTTATCGCCACCGTCCGAGTTTTTGTCTTCCGGGGGCTTAACGGTCGCTGTGAAAAGCTGCTTAACGCCTGAGAAAACAAGTTCAGCTCCCTTTTTGCTATCTTTCCCTTTGCGTTTCTTGCTGGCTATGGCCTGGGCGTGCTTGCGCCATCCTGACGAGGCCGGCCTAAGCATGATCTGAATCCCGGCGCCATCGTCTTTTTCAAGGGTAGACAGCGCGTTCAACATGGATTGGATAGCATCGCGTTTGAGGTCCTGATACGTGGCAATCGGGTAGGCGAACGGTTCTTTGAGCGTCAATTCCCCGCCCATGGTGCCGCTGATTTTGCCCACCGGACTGAAGATGTTGTGCTCGGCAACCTCTTCCAGCCGGGCTGTCGGATATGCACTGACGATTGACTGGCGTACGACGTCCAACAGAGCGACGGGCGCAGCCGTATAGAAGCTGACGAAACCTTTAGAACCGACAATCTCAAAGGCGATATGCCGTTGGCCGTAGAAGCGGCTCTTAAATCCCTTCTGCAACGTGCTGGCGATGATGTCGTACATAATCTGGGCCTTGGAGATATTCTCCTCTATTACGTCACGTACGTCCCGGCCGGTGGTCTCGGCGTCTTCACTCAAGGGCGGGAGATGGATGAGCAATGGCACCATCTTCAGTCCCCGTTCAAAGTTTTTCTGTTCACGGAAAATCTTGCGGACCTGGAAGTAGACAATCGGTCCGCCCACGCATGCCAGTACTACGATGATTCCCAATGCAATCAGGAGAATACTCATAGCGGGTGCCTGTTTCTAGCTTTCACTGACCTTAAGATCTTTGTTATAACGCTTCTTCAAGTAGTCGGCTTTTACTTTGTTCATCTCGCGGTTCTGTTGATGCGGGTCATCTTTGGTCTGCATGACGATGGCCTTGGCTTTGGTGACCCATTCTTTCTCTATCAGATCGGCATCATCGGCCATAAGCGCGGCGGTATGGTCGCTGCCGGGCTGGCCGGCTGCTGCCGCTGGGGCTTGGGTCTGTGTGGGGTCAGGCTGGAGTGTGGACGGCTGCGTAGATTGCGGCGACAAGGGTGCGGGGCCAGCTATCCGTTTGCCACGGACCTCAGGTTGAGGAGCTGCACCTTGTTCGGGGGCCGTATTGCCGGCGGTTTCTGTCGGCTGCGGCAACTCCATAGAAGCTTCGTAATTGTTAGATTCGTGTTCCATATACGTCTATTATATAGCCCCTCCGTCCAGATATCTATTGCTCAAGCGTAATACGTGGGCCTATAGTCATCATTTTGATTCTGCCGAGCTCATCATAAGCCACAGTACCTCTGTTAAGCCCGTCATTGCGAAGAATGTCTACTTATAAAGAAAATCCGCCCTGCCCACGTAAAGCCACAGCAAGATTGTAAATCCGCACGCAAGCAAACTGTCTTTCCAGGTCAATTGGTGCAGTGACTCAAGCAATAAGAGGCAGACTGCCAGGAAAGCCACGCTGAGCGGAATGATTTTGATAAGGTAGGTGCTCTTCAGCGACTTTTTCACAGCCATGACGGCCGCTGTCATCTGGTAGACGATGAATCCGAGTAGTATGAATGGCACAATCAACAGGGGCAGCGCAATCTTATTTGGGTCGCTGAATAGCATAAAGAGAACAAGGGTGCATACTCCGATAAGACTCAGAAAAAGTTTGTTCAGGGCAAGGCTTTTATGTTTGTACATGATATAAAAATTGCACTACCTATCCATTGTAGTGCAACCTGCTGATAATTTGGAGCCTGGACGGTAAATGCGCTCTTGTTTGTAAACTATATTAGCGCTTACCGTCCGAGGCGATGACTGACCGCTCTGTTCCGCCGGTTAGCGGAGAGAGCGACATCGGCGCTAGAGGCCGTAGTTTGTAAGTTTTTATTTAAGCTTACTGATAACAAGTCTACTACTTTTCCGTTAACTAGTCAAATTATATATGTAGTTTTAAATACTATGACACTTCTTAAAATTCTGAAATTATGACCAATATAATAAGGAATTTAATGTTGATTAATTAACTACAATTATGCAATGCTTTTGCTTACTTTTTTTAATCATCGATTAAAATAAACGAACAAACTTTAAATAATCGGCTGTTTTCTAAGATAAGTGTCCGCGTGGTTTATCAAGCTCGGTAAAATGACCTTTGAGCATCTTAAACTGCTGATATTTCATGTATTTTAGTCATTATAAGCGCCTTGGAGCCTTATTTTAGTGTTTTGTATTTCCCATATGGTACTAGGTAAACAGGAACCGCTTGACACTAACGATTGTTTTTATAGCTCTTTGGCCCATTTATCCGGCTTTTTTGGTACTTATTAGGCCTTGGACAGTATCCTGGTTGGAATATTTTGGGTTGCACGGTCCAAGAAGCCTGCTATATCGGCTTTGTGTGCGGCCAAACTTACTATTTAGGTATTATTTATAGGCACTATGGCCTGCGGTCGCGTTCAGCACTATGTAAGTTTTACAAATTACATGTTTGTCCCGCGGACGCAAGCGGATTTTGTGGTGGATTTACAACTTTTTTGAAACAATAACTCCCTTTTTGGCTGGCCTAAGGCCTTCAAGTTATGCACAGTCTTCAAATTCTAAACATAAGTTGTGTTGACATACTAAAAACGACTCGTTACTATTAGCTTGGCACTTGAATAAAAAAAGTGCTCAAAAACAAAAACGTATCTGTAACAACGGCTTCTCGCAAGCCGTTGTTCCATGAAAACCTTCATGGAGCAGCAGAACGTCCGCCGACACAAAAAGCTAAAAACACATGAATCAAAAACGGCCATTCACTTGGCCGTTTTTGATTTTAGGAGCTACAATAATGGGCAACGATGAGCACACAAGTCCGTAGTATTGCCGAGACTGGCGGGGTGGCAACCATAATAACCATTGAGTGCCATATAACGAAGGGTCTCCCGAACGTAATCATTGTCGGCTTTGCCAACCGTGCGGTTGACGAAGCCAAGGAACGCCTGCGCGGAGCTTTCCATGCCTCAAAGATTGATTTCCCCAAACAACGTATCACTATCAACCTGGCACCTGCCGACATACCGAAAGAAAGCAGTAGCTTTGACTTAGGTATTGCGGTCGCCGTCATGTTAGCCGCCGGACTGATACCCGATGAACTGCCGAAAGGAGCTATGTTTATAGGGGAACTCGGACTCAAAGGCGACATACGCCCTATCAGAGGCGTCATCGGTAAGTTGTTGGCGGCAAAAGCCAAAGGCTTCACCACCTTTTATCTACCGATGGAAAATATCAAGCAGGCGCTGCTGGTACCCAACATCTCAGTAGTGGCAGTAGCTACCCTCAAAGACCTGTACCAGGCATTGACCAATACAGTACCGTTGGCAACCGTAAAATCAGGGACAGGTCAAAAGCCTGACCACGCGGTGCAGGCTTCAGCCATAGATATGCGGGATATCAGCGGCCAAGCGCGGGCTAAGCGGGTATTAGAGATTGCGGCAGCCGGCGGTCATAATGCCTTGTTCAGCGGTCCGCCCGGTACCGGCAAGAGTATGCTGGCGAAGGCATTGCCAGGCATCCTCCCGCCCATGGGACTGACTGAGGTATTGGAAGTCACCCATTTGCATAGTTTGGCCAGCCACAACTATGACCAGATTGTCACCGAACGGCCGTTCCGGTCGCCCCACCATGGCGCTAGTGAAACCGCCATCATCGGTGGTGGCACCCATGCGCGGCCAGGTGAAATCAGTTTGGCACATCACGGTGTGCTGTTCCTTGACGAACTGCCGGAGTACGGCCGGGCAACCATAGAGGCACTCAGGCAACCGTTGGAGGATAAGGTCATCACCATCGCTCGGGCCAAACTCCAAGCTCAATACCCGGCGGATTTCATGCTGATCGCTACCAGTAACCCCTGTCCTTGCGGTTTTTACGGTACCTCCAAAACCTGTGTCTGCCCACCGCACCTGATTTTGCAGTACCAACGGAAGTTATCCGGTCCCATCCTGGACCGGATAGACCTTTACACCGATGTCGACAACGTACAACACGATACTCTACTCAAGACTAACCAAGCGGCCGAATCAAGCCACGATGTCCAGAAACGCGTGGCTGCGGCTAGGAAGCTGCAGACCGAGCGCTACAACTCCCCCGTTAAAACGAACGCCCAACTGAGTAACCGGGAGATTAAAAAATTCGCTAACCTGGAAACTGCCGCGGAAGAATTGCTGAACCAGGCTGCCGAGAAGTTGGATATCTCTGCCCGCAGTTATATGCGCCTGGTCAAAGTCGCCCGTACCATCGCCGACCTGGGCGGCAGCCGGACGATTACGCCCGCACATATTAGTGAAGCCATCCAATACCGCAAGAATACTACTGCCTAATTTAGCCGAGGCATCACATTATTTTCAGTTGACCTCTGTTGCAACTTCTGTTAAAATGCTTTCTAATCAGTTAACGTTCTTAGAGGAGCAGATACATCAGCAACCAAGTCCGCCTGAATCATCAGATTCGGGCACCACAGCTACGCGTCATTGACGAGGACGGCCAACAGATGGGCGTGCTATCAAGACAAGAAGCTCTGGATCTTGCGGTCAGCCGTGAACTTGACCTGGTTGAAATCTCTCCGAACGCTGATCCGCCGGTCGCCAAGGTCGTTGATTGGGGTAAATACAACTATCAACGGACCAAGCAGTTGCAGAAACAGAAGCGCGGCGCCAAGAATCCTGAGATGAAACAGATGCGTTTCGGGCTCAAGATTGGAGACCACGACCTGGACGTCAAGCTGAAAAAGGTGACAAGCTTCCTGGAGGCTGGCCACAAAGTCAAAATTACGATATTCTATCGGGGCCGCGAGATGGCCCACCGGGACATCGGTTTCAAACTGGCTGAACGGGTCATCGAACGATACGGCGATAGCGTCATCGTAGACCAGCAGCCGCAACTGAACGGCAAACAATTAACATTCGTACTAAGGAGTAGTGGACATGCCAAAACTGAAGACGCATAGCGGTACCAAAGACCGTGTCAGGATTACCAAGAATGGGAAGGTCCTACGCCGCCGTGCCGGACGCAGCCATTTCATGGAGCATAAGAGCGCATCGCGCAAGCGTACCCAGGCCGGTACCGAAACTATGACCGGTAAAAGTGCTAAAAGTATTAAATTGAATCTAGGGGTTTAGATATGCGGGTCAAACGCGGCGTCGCTGCTCATGCCAAACACAAGAAAATCCGCCTCGCTACCAGAGGCATGACCAAGTCCAACCGCTCATCCATCAAGCGCGGCAAGCAGGCGCTGACCAAAGCCATGGAGAATGCTACGCGCGACCGCAAGGACCGCAAGCGCACATTCCGCCAACTGTGGAATGCCCGTATCAATGCGGCTGCCCGGATGAACGGCACAACCTATAGCCGTCTGATAGCCGGCCTCAAGAAAGCCAATGTCACGTTGGACCGCAAGGTGTTGGCCGAACTGGCCGTTAACGAACCGAAAGCCTTTGAGGCCATCGTCAAAGCGGCTAAGTAGGATTACATATTCCCTGTTTTAGATTATAATGGTGCCCGTCAGATTATCGGCTGATCGCGGCGCCCTTCAAAAGGCGGCGAGGAAAGTCCGGGCAGCGTAGGGAGAGGCAGTTGCTAGCGGCAACCAGGGGTAACCCTAGGGAAAGTGCCACAGAAACGATACCGCCCTAGTCTTTAAAAACTGGAGTAAGGGTGAAATGAGTGGGGTAAGAGCCCACAGTTCCGTGCGGTGACGCATGGAAGTGGTAAACCCTGTCTGCTGCAAGGAGGTGGCTCGCATAGGTTTCCCGCCTGAGTCCATCGATATCCGCTTGATTTGCTGAGCAATCGGCAGGCTAGATAGATGATCGGCTAAAACAGAACCCGGCTTACGGATAGTCTGACAACTATGAGAAACCCAGAGCGGATTTTAATTTGCCGCTTGCCTATCGAGTGCTTTGTTGACCTCGGCATCGGCTAACTTATTGAGTTCACGCGGTACGTGTGCGAACGTTACTTTCTTGAACCGTTGTAGAAGTTCCTGTATGGCAACATGGATGGGCCAAAGTTCTCTGTTCCTTATCTTGAAAACGCCGTTCATCTGATTCACCACTAGCAGACTGTCCAGGTAAACTGCGACTTCCCGGGCACCGCGCTTCAGCGCATCTTCCAGTCCGAATTTCACGGCTTGATACTCCGCTTGGTTGTTAGTAGTAATGCCTAGGTATTCACCGTGGCTGGTCAATACCTTGTCATCCATATCAAGCAGCACATATCCGGATGCTGAAGGGCCGGGGTTGCCGCGCGAACCACCGTCTGCGAACATCTTGACCTGCTTTGGTAAGGCCGGCTGGGAAATTTTTGTAGCGGAGTGTGCTAGTTCGTCTATCCGCGCGGCAAATTCCCTGTCTTTTTCCGTGACGGTGTCGCCTGCCTCATGCGTGCTGAGCCACAGTTCAACGGTACTATACGTATTATGGATGGTCGGATGATGGTTAAGTTCATTGGCGATGACCGCGACTTTATTTATGAAGTCAGTCGCTTCCCTGAAATCCTTGAAGGTGAATTTTTGATAGAGTTTGTTGTCTTTTTCTTGCCACATGGTTCCATATTAACAGATAATAGCTGGCATGAGAGTCTCCGACTTTACTTATAGTTTGCCTGAAAAATTGATTGCTCAGCATCCTCCTAAACGCCGCGGCAATAGCCGCTTACTGGTAGTGGAAAGAAGTTCTGGTACGATTCAGCATAAACATTACGATGATTTCGTGGACTTCGTCCAGCCAGGTGATGTCGTGGTCTTCAATGACACCAAAGTCATTAAGGCGCGCTTACTGGCAACCAACCGCAGCGGCCAACCGCGTGAATTATTGTTGCTGGAGGACCATCATAACACTGACTTCACGCATCGTAAGGCGCTGTATAGGGGCAAATTACATGAGGGTGAGCAACTGACCGTCCGAGGTGTAAAAGTGACCGTAGACACAATCGTGGGCGGCGGAATAGCTGAAATCAGCAGCAGCATAAGCTTGTTGGATTTGGCAGAGCAGGCCGGTATGGTACCGCTACCGCCATATATGAAACGGACCGCTACCGGCCAGGATGTGGAACGGTATCAAACTGTATTTGCGCGTGAGCCGGGTTCCGTCGCCGCTCCTACGGCTTCGCTTAACTTCACGGATGGACTGCAGAACAAACTCATAGCCAAAGGAGTTAAGCTGGTTTATCTCACGCTTCACGTCGGGTTAGGCACGTTCCTGCCAATCCGTGCGGACTTGGTTGAAAAGCATCGGATGCATAGCGAATATTTTGAGATTCCACCGGCAACCATACAGGCAATCCAAAGTGCTAAACAGTCCGGCAAGCGTATCTTTGCTGTCGGTACCACCGTCGCCCGCACCCTCGAATACGCCCATTCACATTTCCCTCCCCTTAAAAAGGACGGACCTTTTACAGAGAAGAAAAATGTGAATTTACACTCCTTATCTGGTGAAGCGGACATATTCATATATCCGGGATATGAATTCAAGGTAGTGGACGGGTTGCTCACTAATTTTCACGCCCCGGGCACGACGGTCCTGATGCTGGCTGCCGCATTTGCGGGTTGGGATAATCTGAAAGTTGCTTACCGGGAAGCCATCAAAGAAAACTATGCTTTCCTATCCTACGGCGATTCTATGCTTATCATCTGATAAAATACAGTGATGTTCGGGGTGTGGCGCAGTTGGTAGCGCGTACGGCTGGGGGCCGTGAGGTCGCAGGTTCAAGTCCTGTCACCCCGACCAAAAAAAGCCTGAAATAAGTTTCAGGCTTTTTAGTTTAGCTGGTCTGCCAACATGACAACCTGGTTACAATCCCCAGGTGGGTCTCCGCACGATAGGGCCGCAGCCCTATACGAATATTGGAATCCCTAATGATAAGTATTCAGATTATCATTTAGTCGGCTTACCAGCCTGCACCTATTATACCCTATATGATTAAGCGCAAGAGGGATTGGTTGAGATTTATCAGCAGGTCGGAGAAGGCTGGTACCGCCAGCACCAGGCCGAAGACAATCAGTATGCCGAACCGCTCCAACTGCGCCATGATGTCCTGTACAGCTTCCGGAGCGAACGCATATAAGAGGCGTGAACCGTCCAGAGGCGGGATGGGAATCATGTTGAATACGAACAATGCGATATTTATCTGTACGAAGATAAGGAAGACCTGCAGCACGCCTTCGCTGAGATTGTTCCCGGCCAGATGTAAGAAAGCAGCCCCTAACAGTGCCAACAACAGATTGGTCAGCGGTCCGGCTATACCGACCAACGCCGCCCCATACTCTTCATAGCGTACACGGTTCGGATTGAATGGCACGGGTTTGGCAGCCAACAGCGGTACTTTAAAGATTACTAAGGTTATCAGCGGTAGCAGCACCGTCCCAAAAGGATCGATATGTTTCAGCGGATTCAGGCTGATACGCCCTTCCCGTTGCGCGGTATCGTCACCAAGCCAGAAACCGGCGAAGGCATGCATAGCTTCGTGGAGCGTAATGGAGATAACCAACGCCACAAAGACGACTACCAGCGTCCCGAAACTCAAGTCGCTTAACATGATAAATAGTATACTTCATCTCTTGACCCATGGCAGAAAAACAGATACAATTACGCTCTATGCAAAAGTGTGACCTCACCGGCAAAGGCAAGCAATACGGCAGCAATGTCAGTTTTTCGCAGCGCCATACCAAGAAAGTCTGGAAGCCGAACCTTCAGACCAAGACCTTTTTGCTTGACGGTAAAAAGGTCACTATGAAACTCAGCACGCAAGCTATCCGCACCTTGAAAAAACAAGGTGTTCTCACGGCCTTCGCGCCGCAAAAACCTGATACTGCTAAAGCCAGTAAATAGTCTTACTGGCGTTCGAGGATGATGAGTTGGTTGCTTTCGCCCAGCAGCTCGCCGCCTTTGAGTTTGAGTTTTGGTACGGTTTCTTTTGGCTCCATGGATAGTTCTTTGAGTACGTCTTCCAGGCTGGCTTGAGGCACTTCATATTTGATAGCTTTATCAGCGTAATGGGTCGGGATGATAATCTTGGGTTCTATCTTCTTAATCACCTTCAGGGCGCCGACGGCATCAAGGGTGTAGCCGCTGCCGCCGACCGGTAGGATAAGTACGTCGATGGTACCCAGGGCCTCCAGTTGGACATCGTTCAGTTCCGGATAGACATGGCCGAGCACTGCTACACGTACGTCTTCACCGATAATCTTGAACATGGTGGTTGACTGCTGGCCCGGTTCATCCATATGCGAGCGGGCGGCAATGCCCTGTACCGAAGTATCGGATACTTCGTACTCGCCTGGCTGCTCAATCACAATCTTAACATCGGCCTTCGGTGCGTTGTGTACACCTGTAAACAAGGCGATATCGCCCGCTTTTGCTACGGTTGCCTCATTATCATCAATCACAATGGTTGCTTTCTTAGTCGTAAGACGCACACAATTAGCACCGTAAAACTGGATTTCCATGATTACTTACTTCTCCTCTTTTTCCGTTTTTTTCTTGGTTGGTTTCGACGTAATGAGATAATCCTTATCAACGAGTACCTGCATTTTGGAACTTAGCACCAATGTCAGAAACCGGTCGTTAACTTCTTGACGGTAGCGGAACTCGTCGCTGGTCATGACGACGTAGCGCAATTCCTTTCCCTCTTTGGCCTCCAGCTCAGCGATGTATTTAGCCACTTGCGTCTGATTGAGATCACCCGCCAGGAGTACGTCGATGCCGCTGCGCTCATCACGCGTAAGTTGTCCGGTGAGGAGGGCTAAGTTGACATTCCCAAGCGATTTCAGGGTCTGGGTCTCACCTTCGGCTGAAGGCGCGGACGGTGTTGTCGGCATAGAGCCGCTCCCGAATATAGCTGCCAGCGGGGCGTAGTGTTCATAATGCTGGTTAACTTCATAGTAGAGGCGGTTATTGGTAGTATCTGAAGAGATGATGCCGATGCTCAGCATATTGGCCAGCTCACGCCTGACGGAGTTAATCTGCTCATCAATCTTGCGCGTAATCTCACGCACATAGAATGACCGGTTCGGATTGCTGTAAAAAAGCTGCAGCAGTTTGACCCTAGTTTTACTCCCAAACAATTGTTCAATCACAACCCCATTGTAACAGACAAACAGAGAGATACTACTGTTTTTTGTTCAAAAACGTTGTGACCAAGTCAACGACTTTCATAGGGTCATCAACCCAATGAATACTATTGTTACGTTTGAACCAGGTACGTTGCCTTTTGGCATACTGCAGGCTGCGGAGGGTGATCAAATCTTGTGTTTGTTCCAGTGTCTGGCGGCCCGCGAAATACTCCTGCCACTCCCGATAACCTATAGTGTTTAAGCCCGGCGCCTCCCATCCGTATTTCTGTACAAGTGTTTTTGTTTCGTTGATGAGGCCCTTATGAAACATGGCTTCTACGCGTTCTTTGACGCGGACTTGGAGTTGATCTTTTGATTGGCTCAAGCCAATAACCAGGCTATTGGTTCGCAGAGGCCTTTGATAGGCCGTTAGTTCTTGATATTTCAAGTGGCGAGGATTATGCAGGCTGCGGCGCGCACCCGCCGGGCTGAACTGGTAATCAAATAGGATGGCGTCAATGTACAGACCCGTGCCCCCAACTAAAATCGGCAATTTATCTTGAGCCGCTACACTATGAATTGCATCAAGGGCCAATTGTTTGAATTCGCGCACATTAAAGGTTTCATCAGGGTTAATAATATCTAAAAGGTGGTGGGTAATGGCCTTCTGGTCTTTCTTGGATGGTTTGGCAGTCCCTATGTCCATGCCCTTATAGACCGTGCGGGAATCAGCGCAGATGATTTCGCCGTCAAACCGCTCAGCCAGCTGCATGGCCAGTTTACTTTTGCCGCTGGCCGTCACCCCGACGATGGCAATCAGAGGAGTGATGATTGGTTCGGATTCCATAACAAGCCGTTTATGTTCACGATGAATTCGTCGCTGACTGCGATACCTTCGGCTTCCAGCGCGCGTTTGTGTCCTGCCTTGCCGCCCGGGTAACCGCTGGCCAGACCGCCTTGCCTGTTGACCACCCGCTGCCAAGGCAGTTCGCTGGGTCCGGTGTGCGCTATCTGGCCTACTTCCCACGCCGCCCAGGTGGCGCCGGCCAGCGCAGCCAACTGGCCGTAGGTCATCAACCTGCCTGCCGGTATCTGAGCTACGAGCGCATAGACGCGTTCGTTGAATTGGCCGTCAACCCTGCTCATTTATTTCCTATGGGAAACACCCTGCAGCGATGTTTTGTGGACGCGGCCTTTGGCTTCATGCGCGACCGTCTTTAAGAACTGCTCGACCGCTACCGGCCGTTGTTCGGTCTGTACTTCCATATCTTTGCGGATACGGGGTACTATCTCGCCGCCGGCTATCTCCTTCTCGCCGATTACGACGGTGTATGGTATTTTCATAAGTTCCGCAGTGCGGATTTTTTTACCGACTGATTCGTTGCTGTTATCTATTTCAAGCCTAAGGCCTAAGCTCCGCCCCTGTTCTGCCAACTTTTCTGCGAACTCAACTGTCGCGTCCTCCTGATTGACGGTAATCAGTCTGATCTGCTCCGGTGCCAGCCACACCGGGAACTTCCCGGCGGTATGCTCGATATACACGGCCAGGAACCGCTCTACCGAGCCCAGAAGCGCCTTGTGTATCATGACGGGCCGCTGTTCACCGCCATCATGGTCTATATATGTCAGGCCGAAGCGTTCAGGCATCACAAAGTCTAACTGCTCAGTTGCGCACTGCCATTCCCGGCCCAGCGAGTCGGTCACCATGATATCTATCTTCGGGCCATAAAAAGCCGCTTCACCTTCGGCAATGACATAGTCCAGCTCCAGTTGCTTGGCTACGGATTCAATGGTCGCCTGGGCTTTTTCCCAGACAGCTTTGTCGCCTAAATAGGCTTTTGAATCATCTCTAAAAGACAGTCGTGCCTTAAATTTCATATCAAACACGCTATACATATCCTTAATCATGTTCATGATGGCCGTAAATTCAGCTTCTATTTGATCCAGGCTGCAAAAGATGTGGGCATCATCTATAGAAATAGCCCGCACGCGCATCAGACCATTGAGCTCACCCTTCTTTTCGTCACGGTATTGTACCGTAGATTCCATATAACGGATGGGCAGATCGCGATAGCTACGTGGCCGGCCTGCGTATATCTGAATGTGATGAGGACAATTCATGGGCTTCAGCACGAACTTATCACTCGTCTCCTGGCTTTTCACCAGGAACAATTCATCGCCAAACTTGTCCCAATGCCCTGAAGTCTTATAGAGTTCTTCTTTAGTGATATGAGGTATAAAAACCTTTTCAAAGCCATTAGCGCGTTGCAGCTCCTCAGAAAAGCCTAGAAGTTGGTCCCTGAGCACTGTTCCGCGAGGCGTAAATAACGGCAGGCCTGATCCCACCATGTCCGAAAAGACGAACAAGTCTAGTAGTTGCCCTAGTTTACGATGATCATGCTCCGGATCTTGGTCTTGCCCCATATTTCCTCCTTATCTAAAAGAAAAACGTGCCGGTTGAACATTCTCGCAAATGCATTCAACTTTGGCGCGTCTCGGGTCTGATTGTGCGACGCATAACCAGACGGTTCCACCGGACATTTCACTCATGAAGCCGCGTTTATCGTTACGCTGCCACTGCCCAACGGAGCTCCGTAGGTGGTGAGTCTACCTCAATACTCAATAATTCCAGTATAACACCTCTGTAAATAAAAAGAGGGTTGAATGTTCTCGCAAATGCATTCAACCCTGCCCATCCGGGTAAAACCCCTCCCAGGACTTCACCAGTCCACATAGCTTACCATACTAGCAGTATGATACTAGTACTTTTGTATTGTTATCATTACATCGGGCCTGTGGATTGCCTTTTTCCCTGTTTTTCGCTATGCTTCAGCGTGATATTAAGGGCGGTTAGCTCATTTGGCTAGAGCGCTACATTGACGTTGTAGAGGTGATAGGTTCGAATCCTATACCGCCCACCAACCAAACTATGCCAATCCATCATATCGAAGGACATCTTGTTACGGCTTCTGGGCATTACTTCGAAGGTTCATTGGAAGGCCATGTTGACCGGACTTTACCTGTCACCGGAGAACTTGTATTCAATACTGCCTTGGCAGGTTACCAAGAAGTTATAACTGATCCGAGTTATGCCGGTCAAATCGTTACATTCACCTACCCGCATATCGGCAATTATGGTGTCAGAGCTGAAAGCGCTGAGTCAGACAGCCATGGATGTAATGGCCTGGTGGTAAGGCAGTTATCAAGGCTCGATTTAAGGCATTTGAATACGTCGGCTGAGGGTTCGTTGCCGAAGTATCTGGAAGAAAAAGGCCTTACTGCTCTTACAGGAGTTGATACCCGCCGGCTGACACGTGTAATCCGAGAAGTCGGCTCCATGGGATGCGCCTATGGGAGCATGGATATACCGAAGGAGGAATTGGCCGAACTGGCCAGGGCGACGCCCGATATCAACCAAGTCCCCCGGGTATCTACCGCTCAAGCATATGAGGTTGGGAACGGCAATAATTTACTAGCGGTGTATGACTTTGGGGTTAAATTATCCATCATCCGCCGTTTGCTTGAATATGACACCCGCTTATTGGTCGTCCCCCATAACACCCCCGCTGAAGCCGTCCTAGCCTCGCACCCTAAAGGCGTGGTGTTATCAAACGGGCCGGGTGATCCGCGGGAATTGCCGGTGGAGACACAGATAACAAAAGACCTGATTGATAAGGTGCCTTTGTTTGGAATCTGCCTAGGTCATCAGTTGGTGGCGGCTGCCCTGGGCGGTTCACTTCAGAAATTAAAATTCGGCCACCACGGCGGGAATCATCCCATCAGAGATACTCGGACAGGTAAGATTGATATTACTTCCCAGAATCATAATTATGCCGTCGGAGATATTCCTGAGGGTGTACAAATCAGCAAAGTTAATCTGAATGACCAGGTGATAGAGGGGTTATCGGCGCCAGACCTGGGCGTTGAGAGTGTCCAATACCATCCCGAGGGAGCGCCTGGCCCGCATGACTCACTCTATATATTTGCGGATTTTGCAGACCGAATCGGCGCACGGTAAGTTTCGCAGATACGTTGCAGGTAGCGGATATTATGGATACTCACCAGCGTTCCGGCCAGCGGTTCGCCGACTTTGAACTGGTGGCGCAGGAAGCCCCTGCTATAGCCTTTCTGGCAAGTCGTGCAGTCGCAGTTCTTATCTATAGGAGAAGTATCCGCTTCAAATTTCGCATTGGTCAGTTGGATTTTTTTATCACCGTTTATCCATGCCATGCCGTGGCGGGCGTTGCGTGTGGGCAGCACGCAGTCGAACATATCGATACCGCGCTTTATACCGTGGCGCATGTCAATCGGGTCGCCCACTCCCAGTAAAAAGTGCGGCCGTTGTGTGTCGTACAAAGACACGAGGAAATCGAGCATATCATGCATTTCCGCCCGCGTCTCCCCCACGGACAGTCCGCCGATGGCGATGCCGTCGACGTCAAAGTTCTGGACGAGTTGCGTGCTCTTCTTCCTTAGAGCTTTATTCAGGCCGCCTTGTATAACGCCGAAGAGAAGTGGCCGTTCCTTGGGTTTCATATCTTTGCTCAGGCGCTTGAACTCGGCCAGACTGCGTTCTAGCCAGCGGTGGGTGCGTTCAAAGGCCTCCGCGGTCCGTTCGCGCCCTTTCGGATCAAGCGCCACCACATCGTCAAATGCCACCATCATGTCGGCGCCCAAGGCGAACTGTATCTGGATGGATTTTTCTGGTGACAGAAAGATGACATCGCCTGTCTTAGGGTCTTTGAAGGTCACCCCATCCTCGGTAATCTTGTTAATATGGGCAAGCGAGAACACTTGGAAGCCGCCGGAATCCGTCAGTAGCGGTAGGCTCTGGCCGGTAAAAGCATGCAGTCCGCCCAGCCGGGCGATTATTTTTTCACCCGGTTGCAGGTGCAGATGATAGGTGTTGGCCAGCACGGTTTGGACGCCGGTAGAGTGCACTTGCGCAGGCGTAAGGCTTTTGACTGCTCCCCTGGTACCATCCGGCATAAAAGTCGGCGTCAAGACATCGCCGGCACGGGTATGCAGGACACAATTACGGGTGTTGTCAGAAGCACTCAGGATAGAGAAATAGCCGCTCATCCCCGTTATTCTACCATGCGAATAAGCTTATGCTATAACATGTTTTTGACTTTTTATTGACATCATTATGCTTATGGCCTATACTACGCCAGTTAATCGGGAGGCACTCATAGTTTGAGTACCGCTATCAAGGGTTCTTTAGAAGGTTTTAAGCTATTTTACGAAGAGTTAAAGCCGTTGAAGAGCTCTAACAGTCGCATGCGACGACAGCGTCCTGCCCTAGCTACCAAGTAACTGCAAGGCGCTGACCACGCCAGCAGGCCCAGGAACTAAATTCCTAGTCCGCTGGCGTTTTTTATTTCTGACGGTGTTACCAGCTGTAATACTCCTTCGCCGTATCATTTTATACGGCTTAGTCCGTGTTTCGCTGGTGCCTTGTCATAAACAAAATCATTCGCCTCTCAACAATTAGTTATACGCAGTTGGCGTTTTATTATCCACTGGTATTTTTAACAGCTGTATGCCAATATATTGTCATGGTATGTATATATTGTGGAGCAAATACAATGGTCGTTAACTCACGGCATCAGAAACGGAATAATTGTGTTTGGCGGCGCAGAAAATGTGAAGCATGCGGGGCAGTTTTTACTACCAACGAGTCACCTGACCTGTTAAAGGGTTTGTCTGTCAAACAGGGTAAGCATCTGGAGCCGTTTTCACGGGATAAACTCTTTCTGAGCATTCATGATAGCCTTAAGCATCGTAAAACCGCTCAGAGTGACGCTACGGGCTTGACAGATACGATTATCAGCCGTCTGTACCCGCATATTACAGACGGCAGCGTTGATGCTCAGGGTATCACTGCTAAAGCCGCTAATGTCCTTAAGCGGTTCGACAAAGCCGCCAGCGTCCACTACCTGGCCTTCCATGTGCACTAAGAGCTATTAAAGAATCGTTTTGCGGTCTTCCGTCACAACCGCTTTGTCGGTCACATCGAATTTGCCGATATATTTACCGAACATCAGGCGCGTCTGGGAATACAGGGCTGATAATGAGTTATACGCGATGGTGGTTACTGGTAACATCACCCACTGCAACATCATAAATATGGTACGGCGGCGTTTGTAACGCTCGGGTTTAGGCGGCAGCATCTTGATACTTAAAAACAGCGTGATTACGATACCTACCATCGCGACGGTCTGAATGCGGCTGGCGATAAGGGGCAGCTGGATGGTGGCAAAGCCGGTGCGGCCCAGGTCGTGGGCGTTAAGCAGCCGCGGAATGAAAGAGGAGAATGTCAGGATAAGCGGTGCCACCGCCCAAGTGACGTGCCCTTCCAGCAGACGGCCGAACTTGAGTATCAGGTCCGTCTTAGGTACGTCATTAGGCGTGAAGAAGCCCTTTTCCGCTACATAGGCGACATCCGAGGCACCCCAGGCCCAGCGCCGTAGCTGGATGAACTGGGCTTTCAGCGTTTTCCAATAGGTGTTAGACAAGACGGCATCCTGGAAAATCGGCACATACAAGGGATAGACCTCGTGTCTGCCATCATAGCGGAAATAGGTGCGCCAGAACTGGTGGCCGTCCTCCACGATGGTACGTACGCTCCAGTAATCCGTATCTATCAAGGTCTGCAAGCTCTGCGCGTGCGCCGAGAAATTGCGTATCATATGCGTTCGCATGGACAGCACGATATTCCAGAATGAATTACCGGTAGCAATGACTCGCATCGGTGCCGGCGCATCCCAGATATTGTTGGTATAGATAGGTACCGGCTGGTATGAGACGTAGCGCGGATCCGTGGTCGCGGCATACAGGTAGCTTAAGGCCGACAGATAATACTTGTGCGGCCGGTTATCCGAATCCAGTGTGGTGACGATAACATTGAGCGGTTTTATCTTGGTGGTGGCTATATATTCTTCCAGCCCGCGGCCCGCGAAGGTAACATTACCGCCCTTGCCGAGAATTTCCCCGGGTGTTTCCGGGTGCTTGAAAGCCAGGGTGTGCATGAAGCGGCCGCCGTATTTTTCTACCAGCTGCTTGACGGCTTCCTCTGATTGCGCGCCGTCCCTTCCCTCATATGCCATCACCAGGATGACTTTCTTCATGTCGTAGTCGGAGGCCAGCACCGACTTGATGGTCGGTTCCAATACTTCCCGGCTTTCGTTATAGGCGGCAATCATGACAGCATGGACGATTTCGTCGGCTTTGATGGGTGTGGGTTGTTCATGAACCCGGATGACGTTCTCGTAGTGCCAAGCCGGGATGTGGCGGTCCGGTTGCTCCGTTTTACCCGTACTAAGCTCCTGTAACATCTGCGGCCATGGCAGTTTTTGGTGTTGGTTAATCATACGGTAGCCTTGGATAGCCCGTATATCCAACCCTACGGCTTTGGCAAACCAAAGTAGCAGGTAGCCGAGGATAAAGAACACGCACAGGCGCGGATTTACCTGGCTGAGCACGAATGGCAATGCCAGGATGCTCCAGCTGATAAGCCCGGGTAACATCTCAAAGAACCTATAGCGCTTGCCCCGTTCTTCAACGTAAGGGATTTCAATATTGCGCATAGTTATCGCAGCAACAATAAGGCGTTACTTATGACAAGCGACAGAAGAATCAATAACAGACCCATGCCTAAGATGACGAGCGCCAAGTGCCGTCGGATGCTGTACACGCGGATGCTGAGCAGCGTATGAAAGACCAACACGAACAATGAGAAGACGGCAAAGCTAAGGATACCCGTATTATCACCTTTGTAAAAAGCGCTGAGGCCGAGGCTTGGGCGGTATTGGACTATGTAGCCTTCATGGCGGCCGCTGTTCAGTCTTAGCAGAATCCAGACGGCTGTCAGTACCGTGAAGAAGGTGTTGGCTGTCAGCAGCAGCAGCACAAGCCGGTCATGGATATAACGTCTGGATGTAGCCATTTATATGTAGTTTATAGGTTTTCTCAAGTTGTTGGTAGGGGTCCCCGCACATTGGTGCGGGTAGAGAGAATCGAACTCTCCTCTCAACCTTGGGAAGGTTGCATATTAGCCACTATACGATACCCGCACGTAGTGGCCTATTATACACAAATTACCCCTGTTTCAGGGGTAATTTGTGTTAAGCTATTGTTTATTGCCACCTTAGCTCAGTTGGCTAGAGCACCACTTTCGTAAAGTGGGGGTCCGGGGTTCGAATCCCCGAGGTGGCTCCATACTTCAGTTATATATGGGCTATGTCTGGGATGGCGACTGGTTTATTTGCAGAGTGTTGCCTTCGCTGTCCTTGAACCAAGCGGCTTGGAATCCCTTGTATTCAGAGATATGGTCGACAGTCTTGAGCCGTGGCTTATCGTAATCGTTGAAGACGACTCCGCGGCTTTCCAGTTCCTTGATAGTAGCCTTGATATCTTTGACAGTGAAGTTCACTGAATCTTCATCGGATGGCACTTTTTCTCTCATGGCTAGCGCCACGACCGAGCCGTCGCTGCTCATTGCCGCACCGAAAAAATCGGTGAAAGCCATCGTTTTGAGCCCTAACTTTTCCTGGTAGAACTTCAAGGCTCGGCTCAGGTCCAAAACAGCCACGTTGGCTGCTATATTAGCGTTTGATAAATCCATATCATTCTCCTTCGTTACATTAAATTTGTTGTGTTGTCTACATCGGCATTGTTTCGTAGACTTCTACGGAACCGGTGCTTGAATGCTCAAGCATAGGGCAGCTCTTTGCCAATTCTAACGCTGTTGCCATATTGTCGGCCTTGACGATGGAATAGCCGCTTGCCGGACTATTCCCGACTGCCGAGACACTGTCTTTAGTGACCGCTTGTGCGCCGTCATTAAACGGGTTGCCGCCGTCAATCAGCGTATCGCCCAGTTGGCCGAACCATGTCTTCCAGGCAGCTGTAACCTCTTCCATGGGCAAATCACCCATATCTCCGCCGTTGTGATATATGAATACGAAATTTGTCATCTTGTTGTTTCCTTTCCGCTCTTTCAAGCCATTGTTAATGATTAACATCTACTGCTCCTTAAGAAGAAGCAGGCCATGTCCAAGGTTTATTCACGCATGCCGGCAATATAATTTT
>DATIHP010000023.1:0-2854 GCA_035480495.1 Saccharimonadales bacterium (SeqCode) | reverse complement strand
ATCCTGCGATTTCATAATTAACCATTTGTATCTGGTTGATGCCGACATCAACAACACTCTTATGAAACAGACCTTTCTGAGTAATCTGGATGAGACGCTGGGTCGAGACTATGTAGACGCTGTAGTACCAGCCAATCCAGGACGGTAGCATTACGATTATGGCCAATAGGAATCCCAAGATGAGACTCCCGAAAAAGAAAGTCAATGAAGGTGGGTTGTTTTTCTTAATATATGTTAGGGCGCCAGTATAAAGAACCGGTACCAGCAACGCTAGCGAAGCTAGTATCAGGCCTTTGCGCATAACGATTGGATGTTTGCGGAAGACCAACAACACATCTTCGTCATCCATCTGGTCGGCAAAATATTTGTCTGTTTGCTTTTTGGCCATGGTATAAGCGTATAGGTTATAGGTTATAGGTTCAAGAAGCTTGGGTTATACTTAGGTAGCTTCGCCCCTGTAGTTCAATGGATAAAATAGCTCCGTCCTAAGGAGAAGCTAGAGGTTCGACTCCTCTCGGGGGCACCAGAACATTAATTATTTCTTGGTTTTTCCTTGGGTAAGGTGTTCGTGGGTGGTTTCGTAATCAAACAGCTCGGCTTCGCTGAACCAGTGGACTATTTCTTGTTCCGCTTCTGCCTTATTGCCCGAGGCATGCACCACATTGGGTATACCGGCTTTGCGCTTTTCGGCATGTGCGAAGCTGATATGAGCATAATCACCGCGAATGGTACCGGGTAGCGCCTCTTTGGGCTCGGTCGTACCGACCATCTTACGCACCAAGGCAACCGCTTCGACACCTTCTAGTACAATGGCGATAACCGGTCCCTCCTGCATGGCATCAAGCGTGACATCAAAGGCGTGTTGCCCGCGTCGCGACACCATCTGGCTGATGCCTTCATAGTGATGATGGTAAAAATCAGCATCGGGTTGTAGCATCTTGGTACCGATTATCTTCAGTCCGACCCGTTCAAAGCGTGACACAATTTCGCCGACAATGCCGCGCTGCACGGCATCCGGCTTCAGAATAATTAAGGTTCGTTCCACGTATTTTCCTTATGTTATTTATCAGTATTCTAACAGATACAAACTGTCCTTACTAGGATGAGCGCAGTGTTACAATGGGCTCATGCTGCTATCAAAAGCCAAAACCGACTTCCTGGAATATTTGGAAATCGAGCAGAACCGCTCGCAGAAAACCATCCGCAACTACGACCATTACCTGACGCGCTTGGTCGATTTTGCCGGTGAAATCAAAGTCAGCGACATCGAGCCGGAGCTAGTCCGCAAGTGGCGGCTGTGGCTGAACCGTCTGGGCACCAATACCAGCGACGAACTGCAAGCCACCACCCAGAATTACCACCTGATTGCTCTGCGCAGTTTTCTGAAATATTGTGCGAAGCGCGATATTCCGGCTTTGAGCGCTGACAAGATCGAGCTGGCCCGTACCCGACGAAAACAGGTCACCTTCCTCACGCCCGAAGAAGTCGAGCGCGTATTTAAAGAGATCGATACCGCCACGCTGCCCGGCTTGCGCGACCGCGCCATCCTTGAACTACTTTTTTCGTCGGGACTGCGCGTGTCCGAGTTAGTCGGACTGGACCGTGACCACATCAACCTCAAGCGGCGCGAGTTCATGGTGCGCGGTAAGGGCCAGAAAGACCGGCCGATATTCATCAGTTCCGAGGCAGCCGCGGCCATCCAAAATTATCTCGATAAACGTACCGATAATACCAACCCCCTATTTATCCGTTTTGCTGGTAATAAACAGGTAGACCTGAGCGGCAATTACCACCGTCTGACGGCACGCAGCATCCAGCGCATGGTCAGCCGTTATGCCCGCCTGGCCGGTATTACCAAGCATGTCAGCCCGCACACCCTGCGCCACAGTTTTGCCACCGACCTGCTGATGAACGGTGCTGATTTGCGCAGCGTCCAGGCTCTACTGGGTCACAGTAACATCGCCACCACCCAGATTTATACGCACGTCACCGACCCGCACCTAAAAGCGGTGCACCAGAAATTTCACCGACACCAACCTGACTGAACTATGGGTTCAGGACATTACAGGCTTCTATACCTGGCGGCCCAGCGTTAGTGGCCGTCCCTGTTGTCGGATCTATCTGTAAGCGTTTACAAATACTATCGCCTGACAGAAGGGCGAATTCGGGAAACGGCCCGCTGGGACTGATTGGCACTCGCACCTGGATACGACGTAAGACGTCATTGGCCTTGCCAGTGGCGTCAACCAGCAGTTGATCACCGGTTAGTGACGCATTGCTGCTACAGGGGCTAGAGCAGGCCGTGATCGACACCGAGCTGTCGAGGTAAATTGATTTAAGCCGAAGATAGACCTGGTTCTCGGCCGGAAAACTGATTTTGACGCTACAGTAGGGTGTGTGAGTTAGATCGCAGGCGCCGCTGGTAATAGCGCCGCTGGCGGGCGGCGTGAAGTTGCAATCGTGATAGCTGAGGGGAGTTGCAGGAGGAGTGCTTATCGGATAGAGAAAGGCCGTCATGGCATTACAGTTGAGAGCAGCCCGGTTGAAGGCGGTACCGGGTAGGATATCGGCCCGAATAATACCAACGTCACAGTTGTATGGGCTATTGGACCATTGATTATTCGTTGGAAATGGAAATACCCCGGGGTCAGTGTTACAAAAAGTGTCGGTCAATGTGTTAGGTGCTAGATTCTGCCAGCTAATCGTAATAGTGTCTATCGTACCGGATAGTGGCTTTACCAGGGCTACGGTTGATCGGTCGGTGCGGATGTCATTATAGGTAAGGCTGCCGGGAGCACGGTTGGTCAACAAACAGGTGTACTGGACGCCGGCGCTAGCATTAAGGACATTGATA
>DATIHP010000022.1:0-1742 GCA_035480495.1 Saccharimonadales bacterium (SeqCode) | reverse complement strand
GATTTGCTTGGTGGGGAACAAATAGGTCAATTTGACTCCAATCAATTTTGCCATTGCCATCTAATAAACCTGCCTTGAATGCGGACATGCGACTAACACATGTCATGATGTCCAGTGCATGCTTTTTAACAGCTGGACCATCCATTACAAGCCGGCCTTTCATATCGTCAGGCCCGTCTACTGGTTGAGCGCAACCACCAGCGGGCGTGTACACCGCTTCGCGATCAGGATGGACCAAGCTGGCTGATGCGGGACGTGATGCGCCTGGCTGCATCCGCAACACAACTGCGCCCGCTCCATCGCCAAAGAGAATGGCTGAGCGCCGATCGTGCGGATTGACTCGCCTGGAGGTAAGTTCCGTGCCAACGACCAGTGCGGTTGACCCGTCTTCTGGCTGCATCCGCAGTCCGTTGGAGGCGGCAACCATGCCCATTATAAAGCCAGCGCAAGCGGCTCGTATCTCCACGGCGGCGCATGCTTCTGGTGCGCCCAAGTTACCGTGTGCGATACTAGCGGTGCTCGGAGTTGGATAATCAGGGGAGGTTGTTGCCAGATGCAGGGAAGCTAGGTCGTGCGTTGCCATACCGGCCATGTCCATCGCTTCGCGCGAGGCCGCTGTTGCCATATCAGAAGCCAATACTCCGTCAGGGGCCCAATAGCGCCGCTTAATACCAGTATGCTGCTCGATCCAATCTGGCGTCGATTGAATACCGATGCGATCAATGAGTTCTTGATTCGAAAGTTGCCCTTGCTCAGGAACAAACATGCCCACACCAACAATAGTGGGATAGCTTTCTAGGTCGCTCATCGGAAGTGTAGTCCTCCATCAATCCTTAATACTTGGCCGGTAACAAACTCCGCTTCATCGGAGGCAAAATAGGCAGCGGCGCTCGCAATTTCTTCTGGCCGGCCTACACGCCTAAGCGGAGTGTCGGCTACAAACTCGTTTCTGTAAGGTGTTGGGAGCTGGCTCAGCATGTCAGTTTCAATTAAGCCGGGCGCTATGACATTGACACGTACACGCCTAGAAGCAAATTCTTTCGCCGCGACCTGGCTGGCGGCTATAAGGCCTGCCTTGGAAGCTGCATAGGCAGCCTTACCAAAAGGGGTATCAATAGCTGCAATGCTGGCGATATTTATGATGGAACCACCATATAGGTGCGGATAGGCGGCCCGCATGGCAAAAACAGGAGCTCGCAAGTTAACAGCCTGAACGCGGTCCCAGTCCTCTATTGTGAGCTTGGCGATAGTGCCCTTGGTAGTGACGCCTGCATTATTTACGAGGATGTCCAGACCGCTCAATCGGGTGGCCGCATTCCCCACCGCCTGTTCAATGCTAACCGCCTGCGTGAGGTCTACAGGTTCAAATCCGACGTCATACCCTTCGAAACGTAACCTTTTAGCAACATCGGCGCCTTCGCCGTTTTCGGTACCGGCAATGATTACGCTAGCACCTTCCTGACAAAAACGCTGGGTAATGGCAAGACCGATGCCTCTAGTCCCGCCTGTAACGAAGGCGCTTTTACCTTTTAGCTTCATAAGTTATAACTCTAATACTGAAAATTGAATTAAATAGGCATTTTACAACAATAGAGTAGTTATTACGAATACTGGTATATGTCTGGCGGACACCGTAGCGGCCCTGACTATGTCGAAAGCCCCTAAAAGAGGCTTTGTTTAGTACGCTCAGTCGATAAAAAGGTGGGGCTATCTTATCCGGGTATCATCTGTCTCGTTCAAAG
>DATIHP010000021.1:0-20285 GCA_035480495.1 Saccharimonadales bacterium (SeqCode) | reverse complement strand
ACAAACAAGGCGGACAAGCGCTCCCCGGTGAGGGCCGACTCAGCAGCGGCTTATGCGGCGCTGGCATCAAGTGGGCCGGAATCGATATGGTGAAACGGATGGACGCACTCCGCAAACAAAAAAATTACAGTTATGAGATAGTCGGTATCGGCGGCGTCATGACTCCTGAAGATTTTTTCGATTACCGCAGCGCGGGTGCAGACCTTGTCCAGGCCTGCACCGGCCCGATGTGGAATCCCAATCTGGCCCGCGAAATCTCCCAACAATTATAAGTCCTGCAGATTTGACCAATTTACTTGCAATTTGATGTGTTTTGCTCTAAAATTGACTGCGAAACAGACAAATTCATGTAATTTTTGGAGAAAACATGGCCGTATCCGGAAAAACTGATTATATCAAAGTCTCATCGTATGAAGGCCGCAAAGGCGAGGTCAAAAAGGTTGTCCTACTTTATTCCGGTGGTCTGGATACCTCTACCATGGTGAAATGGATACAGGAAGAGTACAAAGCCGAGGTTATCGCGCTCACCATCGATATCGGCCAACAGACCGATGACCTGGAAGCCATCCGCCAAAAGGCGCTCAAACTTGGTGCTATCAAGGCTATCGTTGTGGATGCCAAGGAGGAGTTCGCTGATGAATACATCTCACGCGGTATCAAGGCAAACGGCATGTACCAGGGCCGTTATTACTTGTCTACACCCTTAGGACGCCCGCTGCTGGCTAAATGGGCGGTCAAGATTGCAGCCATCGAGGGCGCCGATGCCATTGCCCACGGTGCTACCGGCAAGGGTAATGACCAGATACGTATGGAGGGCTCCGCCCTGGCGCTTAATCCGGATATCAAAATCATCGCTCCGGTCCGCGAATGGGGCATGGGCCGCAATGAACAGATAGAATACTGCCTGAAACACGGTATCCCGGTCAAGCAGACTAAGGACAAACCATATTCCTACGACGACAATATGTGGGGTGTGACCGGTGAGGGCGGTGAGATAGAAAACCCCATGCTGATTCCCCCGCTCGACAAGATTTTGCAGGTCTGCAAGACGCCGGAACAAGCCAAGAATACGCCTGAATACATCAAAATAGAGTTTGAGAAAGGTCTGCCGGTAGCCGTGGACGGCAAACAGATGACGCTGGTGGAAATCATCGGCAGCTTAAATAAACGGGGTGCTGAGCATGCCATCGGCATAGTCCATCTGCTGGAAGACCGCGTCATCGGCCTGAAGGTCCGCGGCCTGTATGAAGCGCCGGCGGCCGAGACCATCATCACAGCCCATAAGGCCTTGGAGCGTTACACTTCGACCCGCCTCGAGAACGAGTTCAAGTCTATCGTCGATGAAAAATGGGCCTACTTATGCTACGGAGCGCTGTGGTTTGAGCCGCTCATGGAGGACCTGAACGCTTATGAAGATAAGGTGAATGAAAAGATTACCGGCACCGTCACGGTCAAACTGTTCAAAGGCCACGCAGAGGCGGTGGCCGTGGAGACACCGAACACCATCTTTGATGAGAAGCTGGCCACCTTCATGGAAGAAGACCACTCCTTCAACCAGAACGCTTCGGCCGGCTTCATCGAGCACTACACCATGCAGATGAAACTAGCCCAGCGCCGTCAGCGCACTGCCCTATTGGCCATCGGCGGCCGTGACCAGAAGCTCAAGCTTTTGCCCCAGGTCAAGGCGCTCCATCAGATGAAGTACCAGCTGTACGCCACCTATAAGACGCATAAATTCTTGAAGAAGCACGGCATCGAAGCCATCGTGGTCAACAAGATAAGTAGTCCGGAGCTCAAGCCCAACCTGAACGATTTGTTGGACGCTAACCGTTTCGACATCATCATCAACATACCCAGCACCTCTGAGGCGCGGGATGCCAACGAGAAAGAAAAGACTGATGGGCAGGTTATCCGTGAAAAGGCCGTGAAGACCAATACGCCGCTGGTGACTACCGTTTCAGTGGCGCGGGAAGTAGTCAATAAACTAAGTAAGGCGAGGGTCTAAGATGGCAAAACCAAAGATTAAGCGCGTTCTTCTCTGTAAGCCCCTACATTTCAACGTGGACTATATCATCAACCCGCACATGAAGCCTTACTCCGTCGATCCGGATACGGCTATGGAACAATGGGAGGCACTTGTAGCCCAATTAAAAACTTTGGGTATCAAGGTGGATGTCATCGACCAAAAAGAAGGTGTACCTGATATGGTCTTCGCCGCCGACCAAGGCATAGTCCGCGACGGAGCGGTCCTGCTGGCTAATTTCCGCTATACGCAGCGCAAGCCGGAGCGGGTACATTATCGGACGTGGTTCCGCGACCATGGTTTCCGTTTACGCGCTTTGTCGAATGTCTTCCCATTTGAAGGCGGCGACGCATTATTCTTTAACAACATGCTGTTCGTGGGCACCGGCTATCGTGCCAGCATATCCAGCTGCGAGGAGCTGGCGGCAAAACTGGAAATCGACGTCATGCCGCTGCGGTTAGTAGACCCTTATTATTACCACCTGGATATGTGTTTCTTGCCCATCAATGAGGATACTGCCTTTTACTATCCACCGGCTTTCTCTGAAAATTCTCAAAATCTATTGAAACGGCTGGTACCGAACCTGTTGGAACTGTCAACCAGCGCGGCCAAAGCTTATGCGTCTAATTCTCTGGTCAGCGGTACTGACATCATCATACCGGCCGGAACGCCGGCTGCCTTCTCCGCCAAGCTTAAGGAGTTGGGCCTGGCCGTACACGTGGTCGACACCAGCGAGTTCAACAAGGCTGGCGGGGGTATCCGTTGCCTCATAAATACGCTAGAGTAAGACCGTGATGCCAACCGGTTCATGGAAAGATTTCGACCCTAAGGATATGCTGCTCGCCAAGATTAAAGCCGGCGGGGGTTGGGTCAATACGCACGCCCATATAGACCGCGCCTACATCCTTGATGATGGCAATTTCAAATCAACCGCTGCACCGCTGGAAGAAAAATGGCATCTGCCTGATGATTTCAAACGTAAGGCCGGTGTGGATGATATTTATGACCATATGGCCCGGGCGGTTGAATCCATGTGCAAGCAGGGAGTGCAAGCCCTAGGTACGTTCATAGATGTCGACCCCGTGGTCGAAGACAAAGCCATCAAAGCCGCTCAAAAAATCCGGAAAACTTACAAGGATAAGATTCAGCTCAAGTTTATAAACCAGGTTGTCAAAGGTGTTATTGACGCAGAGGCTCGCCATTGGTTCGAGATAGGGGCTGAGTTCGTCGATATTATCGGCGGCCTGCCTGAAAAAGATGCCGGCCGCGAAGTAGAACATCTGGATATCCTGTTCGAGGCCGCCAAGAAGAATGGCGGCAAGATGTTGCACGTCCACATCGACCAGTTCAACTCCCCGGGCCAACGCGATACCGAATTGCTCGTCAATAAGACGGTTGAACACGGTTACCAGGGCAAGGTCGTGGCCGTACATTGCATTTCCGTCGGTGCCCAACCGCGCAAGTATCGCTTAGAGCTTTACAAGAAAATGAAGGATGCCGGTATCATGGTCATCACCTGTCCGACGGGCTGGATTGATAACAGCTGGGTAGCGAGCCAGGATAAGGACGTCATCGGGCCTATCCATAATGCCATCGCGCCGGTCAAAGAGATGGTAGCCGCCGGACTTACCGTAGCACTTGGTACGGATAACATCCAGGATATTTACAAACCTTTCAGCGACGGTGACATGTGGACTGAATTGCGGTTCTTGCTAGAGAGCTGTCATTTTTATGACACTGATGCACTTGCGCAAATTGCTTCCACTAACGGTCTGAAGGTTCTGGGGCTGGCTGCTTAGTCTTAGTATTGACTAATCACAATACCTATGTTATTATATAACTTATGGCCCAGTCACCTTTTCCTGAAGCAAATTTAAATTTCCCTCATCTGTTCGCTGATATCACGGCTAACGAAGTGCCTGAACCGGCTCGCGACGCCCCAGCGAATGCATATCTGGAACAATTAGAGGAAATGTATACCGACCCCTTTCAGGTCCGAATACTTGAGGGTATGTGGGAACTTGCCGGTCTTGCCGGTTTAGCGACGGACCAACGCCAAGTGGCGGACCCGCAAGAAGCTGAGGCTTTGTATGACAAGTTGGATGATATGCGACTGGGTTTCACCGTCTTCGGAGCTGAGTATGCCGGTCAAGCCGGCAGATTATTGCTACGGAGCAGCCAAGGTGGGGTTGAAAGAGCGGACTTGCCGACCAGTTTATTGATAGCGGACCCTGAACACATCCCCAAGACTCCTCCGCGGACTCTAACCAGAGGCCACGAACGGTTTACTGACTACCTAGAAGGCCTGCTGGGATTAAGTACCCGCACGGCCAGTAGTGAGGTCGAGAAAGTCTTGGATGGCTATAGGCAGAATAAATTTACCTACAGACCGAATGATATATTTGTCAGCTACTGGGTAATCGCAGCGGCCTTACCGGACGCTCACATACCTGATGGCGTCGGCACGTTGATTTACGAGACCCGTCATTCAGCCGCAACCGAACCGGCCTAGAACTGGTTTTCGCCGTGGAAGAGGGCAGATACCGAGTTGCCGGCAAAGATAGCCGCGATGGCATCGGCGATGAGCGGGGCTATTGATAATACGACGATTTTGTCCGACTGCACGGTTGGCTCAGACGGCAGGGTGTTCGTGATAACAACTTTTGAAAAGGCGGAGTTTTCTATCCGTTCCAGCGCCGGGTCGGACAACACGCCGTGAGTGGCCAAGCCGTAAATTTCTGTGGCTCCGTTTTCTGACAGTAAGTCCGCGGCGGCACA
Source organism: Saccharimonadales bacterium (SeqCode) (assembly GCA_035480495.1). Taxonomy (GTDB): domain Bacteria; phylum Patescibacteriota; class Saccharimonadia; order Saccharimonadales; family DATIHP01; genus DATIHP01. The sequence goes on along the minus strand of DATIHP010000021.1, from coordinate 15,484 downwards.
GACGGTACCGGCGGTGTCAATCATATCATCGACGATAAGGCAGGTCTTGCCCTTGACGTCGCCGATTAGATACCGGGCTTCGACACTGTGCTTCTTGACGGTTGAGCGATGCTTGTGGATGATGGCTATGTCGCATCCCAGGTCAGACGCGTAGCGCTCGGCGGATTTTACCCGGCCCGCATCAGGCGATACGATGACCATGTCTTTGGTGTGGATATTTTTCTTGGCATACTCATCGATGATGGGCCGTGCTATAAGGTGGTCGAACGGTCCGTTGAAAAAGCCCTGTATCTGGCCGGCATGCAAATCAACGCTCATCATGCGGTCGGCACCGGCTTGGGAAAAGATGTCCACTACCAAACGCGCCGTGATTGGTTCGCGGCCGCCCGACTTACGGTCCTGGCGGGCATAACCTAAAAACGGACAGACCGCAGTGATGGAACGGGCCGAGGCCCGTTTGGCCGCGTCAATCATGATTGCCTGCTCCATGATGGCGTCATTGATACTCGGGCCGCCATGGGTCTGGATGATAAACACATCGCTATCCCGCACTGACTCGCCCAGACGACAACTGATTTCCCCGTTCGCGAAATTACTCAGCTGCACCGTATGGATAGGTACGTCCAGCAGGTTGGCGACTTCTTCCGCCAATGCAGGATGCACCCGACCGCTCATTATTTGTAAACGCCGCTGGGCAACATTAATCATTACCCCCAGTGTAATCAATTACCGGGCTGCCGACAATAGTTACGTCTCTTTCTAGTAAACAGATACGAAACATGGTATATTTACCCCTGTTGCATCGTTGTTCTAAACCAGTTTTTCAAACCAAGGAGTCGACTATGCTGACTCGACTGTTTGGAAAACTGAGAGGAAGAAGCGATGAAAGCTGGAACAAATCAATTTATTGTATTTGTGTAAGCTGTAAGTCGGTTCTGACGAGGCAGGGTAGCTCAGATGGTTAGAGCGCAGGACTCATAAGCCTGAGGTCGCGAGTTCAATCCTCGCCCCTGCTACCAAGATTGGATTGACAATATGGAACCGATAGTACGGGTTGGAGTTGGTGTGTGCGTCTTCAAAGACGGCAAGGTCCTGATGGGCCTGCGCGGGCCATTATGCGCGCAAGGCAGCGGTAGCTGGTCACCCCCCGGCGGCAAGCTTGATTTCGGGGAGTCGTTTGAGGACTGTGCCCGGCGCGAAACTCTGGAAGAAGCCGGGATAACTATTTCCAAGCCGACGTTCGTTACGTGCACCAATGATATTTTCAAGGAAGATAACAAGCACTATATAACCATCTATATGCGGGCCGACTGGATAAGCGGTAAGCCGCGTGAACTTGAGCCGGGCAAGATGGGCGGATGGACCTGGTACGAGTGGACTCAACTGCCTGAACAATTGTTCTTCCCTTTTTCTAACCTGCTGGGAACCGGCTTCAAACCTTGACGGAGTATATGCTTTTACACTACACAGAAACCGGCCAAGGCCAACCAATCGTACTGCTTCACGGCATGGCCGCTTCTACACGTTTCTGGGACAATCTCACCCCCAGTCTTGCTGCCAATCACCGTGTCATTGCCCTGGACCTGCTTGGTTTTGGCCGCTCCCCCAAACCCAAACAAGTAACATACGGCTATGAGACGCACATAGCTAGCATCTTAGAGACTTTGGACCAGCTCAAGCTGGCATATCCGGCCGTGTTCGTAGGCCACTCCATGGGCAGTCTGCTGGCACTCAGGTTAGCTTTCTTGCATCCGCATAAGGTGAGTAAACTGGTGCTGCTGGCTTTACCCTATTACAACAGCCCTAGTGAAGCTAAACAAAGCATAACTAAAAATACCCGGCGGCGGCTGTTAGCTTATTATGGTCCGACCTCGCACGTGCTGTGCAGTACATGGTGTAAGTTCCTGAGACCTATCAGTAAGCATGTGGCCCCCGCATACCTGAAGTCTTTGCCTAAAGCCGTAGCTAAGGACAGCGTGCTGCATAGCTGGCAGTCTTACGCCCAAAGCCTGGATAACGTAATCGCCCACCAGACCGTAAAACGGGATTTAAACAAGATTAACATACCCGTGCATATCATCTACGGGGATAAGGAAGACCCTATCATCCGACAGAACCTGCGTTCGCTAGATGGCACAGCTGTTAATGTTCATATTACTAAGGTCGGGGGCGGCCACAATATCGGTGCTTATACAGATAGCGCGATTATTAATGCTGCCTTAAATTAAACAGAGAGCCTGCTCGTAAGGAGGCTCTCTGCTACCTTTTATGCGCTGATTAAAATCAGTCGCCTGGCTTTTCCTCGGCGCAATTTCAAGCGTGTGCCGCTTGATTTGTTACGAGGCGTAATGTCCTGGATTAACATAATTTCTTGCCTTTCTTTTTATTTATGTTTGATGGTTATAGTTCTTCTAAGATGGAGTCCACCTGCAGGATTTGCTCATCGCTGGTATGGACCAACTCATAGGCAAGTCCGCTATGGACCGAAAACAAACTCATACACTGCCTTTTGTTAGGTTTATGGTTTTTGTGTTAATGCATCAACGATGTTTATTATACATGAATTTGCTGTATTGTCAATATACTTACATCCCTCGTTGCTTTTAGTAGCCTGGTGTGGTTCAATAGTCAGGCAGGGTTCTTATCTGTTAGCTCGGGAGTTCGTAATGTTTCTTAGTTTATAAAGAGCAGGCCGTTCACAGTAGCAATAGTAAGGGGTCGACCTGGTCATTAATAACAAAGGAATATAGCAAATGTACAAATTATTTGTAGGTGGTTTGCCTTTCAGCACCACCGACGAAGAGTTGGCAGAACTTTTTGCCGCTCATGGAACTGTCGCTAGCGCCAAGGTCATCACAGACCGCGACACTGGCCGCAGCAAAGGTTTTGGTTTCGTCGAGTTCGAGAACGACGACGAAGGCAAAGCAGCTGAAAAAGCCCTCAATGGCAGCGATCTCGGTGGCCGTAGCATTACGGTCAACGAAGCTCGTCCCAAAGAGGATCGCCCTCGTCGCGACTTCGGTGGCAACGGTGGCGGCAACCGCAGCTGGTAATCCTTACTAGTTAGTTAAAACTCCCGGGCAACCGGGAGTTTTAATTTAGTCTAAGCGGCGGCTAGGCTTACTCCGCTTATTATTAACCTGCCTAGAGATTTCGGAGCTGGCTTTTTGTGCCTGCTCAAACAAAATAATCCGTAAAGCAAATGGTTTTGGTAGTCGCCGAGTTTGCGCTCGTGGGTGCCCTCATCCCGACGGACTCGGTTTTTTGATACTAGCTCTTCTACCAGCTCCGGTGATTTTAGAATGCTGATGAATAGCTTCAGGGTTTCTTCGTCATGTTCAATACCAAGCCGTCCAAACAGCTCGATACACTTTGCTTCTAACTCCAGTTCAGCCAGTTCAAATAATTCTTGGTCGCCGCTTTCAATGGCTTGTTGAATCTTTTCAACCACCATAGTCGTCGTCTCCAGAGATTCTTGGAGTTGCTCAAGTAATCCGGGTCCGATTGACTCCATGAAATCGTTAAAAGCCGGGTCGGTTCCAAAGTCTGATAAAGATTGGGCTTTTTCCTCAACCTCAAAATAATCTTCAAAAAATGGAAGTTCGGCTGTGTTTTGGCTAGCCGGTGCGTCTTGCTCGCCTTTAGTTGGCTCAACTGTCAATCCATAGGCTTCTGTTGCCTCATCCCAAATCAGCAAAGGTCCGGTTTCTACTAATTCCTCGATGTCTTCGTTCGCAATTTCTGGTGTGCTGGGCTCACCGGTAATAATTGCCCCAGCCAAAGTCTCAGCGGTTTCAGTAACCGCTAAAGGTCTTGCTTCCTTTTTGGCGATTATTGGTTTTTCAGTTCTAAATATCGGCGTTTCAGCCTGTGGCTTAATTTTTTCAATAGGTTTTGACGGTGCATTGGTTTTAACGTCAGGCTTCTTAATAACTCTTTGGGTCGGGCTAGTTTTGGGCTTGGGCTTTTCAGAAACCGCGGATTTTTTTTCTGGCGCTCGTGGTATTAACTCCGCAAGTTTGGCTGGTTCCGCGTCTGTCTTGGTTTCTATTGCTGTTTTTTCACGGAGCCTTGCTTCAACCGGAGCAATTTTTTCAGCTGGAATCTTGTCTGCCAACGGTTTGACTGGTCGTTCGGCCAATTCTTTGTCAATCCGCTCTTTTGGTGTTTCCTTTGATTTTATTGTTTCGGACTGTCTAGTCAGTGGCTTGGTTTCGGGAGTCTGTATCAAGTTTTTTTTTTCACGTTCGCGTTCCATAGTGGTTTCGCTAATTTTGACAGAGAATTTTGGGTCCATTTTGCCTAGATTATCAAGTTGTTCGGCGACTCCGTCGATGCCGTTTTCTTTATACGCATCGCGGGCTACCTTACCTACCGGGCAAGGCTTTACGCCAGGTCTTTCGTCTAGCATTTGGGCGACCGTGCCTTTGTAAGAACCCCATTCAACCTCTTGCATAGCTTCTTCTACGCCCAGGCCATACAATTCGCGCAAACGTTCCGTATTCAGCGAGCCATCCGTATGAAAAACAGTCAGATTTTCTTCAAGTATTGCTTCTGTAACGGGAGTTGTAAAACCTTCACCTACCAAGGTGGGGTTTGGATCTGGTGCTTCGGTTTGTGTTGTTGGAAAACCCTCATGAGCCATGGTTAAATCATAAGCTTGAGGGCTATAAAAGTCCATCCTGTCACCTTTTATAATCGTGTCGCCGGGCTTATCGAATCTTCACGACAACTTTGCCCTTAGGGTGGCCGGTTTCCATATACGTAAAAGCTGACGCGGCTTGCTCCAGGGGAAATGTCTTGTCTATCTGGGGTACGATTATGCCTTTATCTACCACTTCGCTGAGTCGGTTCAGGCTCTCAGTGGTGACTTTCGTACTTTGGAACAGGGCTGTGACGCCATGTTCCGCCGCTAATGCTTCGTTAGGCCGTTCGTTCATTGAAATGATGATTCCGCCCGGTTTCAGAACTTTGAATGAACGCGTGTACGTATCCCCGCTGACGGTATCAAACACGGCGTCATAGTCGTGGAAGACGTCCTCGAACTGTTGTCTTTCGTAATCAATCACTTCGTCCGCACCGAGTTTTTTGACAAAATCCATATCGGCTTCGCGGACGGCCGTAGCCACATAGGCCCCGAGATATTTGGCGTATTGGATAGCGGTAGAACCGATGCCACCGGCTCCGCCGTGTATCAGTACCTTCTTACCGGCAGCTAGACCAAGCTGGTCTAGCGCTTGGATGGCACTGACGCCTACCAATACCAAGGCGGCTGCTTCAGTGTGGCTTAATTTGGTTGGTTTGAGCGCGATATTAGCGGCGTTAGCAGCGACCAGTTCTGCCAGTGCACCTGAACCGCCTCCAAGGAAATTCGCCGAGCCGTAGACTTCATCACCTGTCTTGAAACCAGTGGCTCCCTCTGCTATCTCGTTGACAACCCCGGAAAAATCGGCGGCAATGGTAACCGGGAAATCCAGTGGTATCGTATCCTTCATGGCTCCGTTTCGGAGCTTGTAGTCAAACGGATTGATAGTGGCGGCCTGGGTCTGTACAAGTACCTGTTTTTCCTTGAGAGCAGGCGCACCAACCTCGTTCACTTTGATAACTTCAGGTCCGCCGTATTCGCTATATTGCGCTGCTTTCATGAGGTATATTTCCAATCGGTCTAGTTTAAGTCTTTGTAGAACTACAACTATACCACCGAATGCTTATAGCAACTGTGGGAAATCTTATACCGCTTCAGCCCATAAAGCCGTACTATATTTGCGGTTAACTAAAAGGGGGCTACTTATGATTCTTACTATCGCAGCAATACTAGCGCTTTTATGGTTACTCGGTTTCACCATCCATATCGGTGGAGGCTTCATCCATCTGCTTTTGATTATAGCCCTGGTAGTCTTCATCTATGACGTGCTGACACGGCGACGCTCAACGGTTTAGCTTATAGCCCGTTCACGCAGACTACAAGCACGCACGTGGCGTGCTGAGTTGTTTGTGGTTCAGATTGAGGGGTTCCTGAATTGGATGGCGGAGGCTGTTGGTCGTTTTGTGCATGGACAGAATTATCCGTTCCGTTTTTGGGAGTTGCCTTAGAACCTGGAGCCACTGCTGGAGATTGGTACGAAGTTACTTCCTGGCTACTACTTTGTTGGTTGGGATTGTTATCGTTACTGGCTGCGGGCGTATTAGTGGCGGCGTGGGAGGTTGCCGCTTCAGGCACACTATCTACTTGTCTGCTGATTGAACCATATTGGTTTGTAATCTGATGCTTGTAATACATAAGGCCCTCGTGCGAAACAGATACTAGGACGACTGCTGCCCATGTTACTACGGCCAGATAAGAGTAGTTTCTTATAAGCTTTCGGGCTGTTTTTCTGTATCTTTTAAATATCGTTTGTGTATTTATTCCCATCGCTTTTACATAATAGCAAAAGCAGGATAATCAATGAAGTTCTAACTCTGCCTGATGTATGAAGCTGTCCGATGGGAATTATTAATCGGATTTATCGGATAGTATGTCCTTCATCTGCTTCCGTGCCCGATGTAATCTGATTTTGGCGGCCGTCTCAGAAATATCCAACCTTTCTGCGATCTGTTTGTGCGTTAAACCTCCTATCTCTCTTAACACGATTACTTGTTGCCGTCTGAGCGGCAGGCTGCCTAATGCTTTATACAGGTGCTCCCGTGTATAGTCTGATTCAAACTGGGTTTCCGGGTCATGGGCCGGGTTAGTATCAATAATATCTAGAGGAATCGTCACGCCGTCTTTTACGAGAGTAAGGGCTACGGCAACCGGCTCTTCTCTGCCTTCTCTTTTTCCTTTGCCCTTTCTGAACGTGGATGCCGCATTGGCTGTCACACGGTACAGCCACGTGCTGAAACGGGCGCGGCCCTGGAAGGTGGGCATGTATTCCCAGGCCTTCCGGAATGCATCCTGGGTGACATCCCGTGCGTCTTCTTCAGAACGTGTGAAGCTTAGCGCCAGGTTCAAGACATTGTCATAAGCATACTCAGCGACCTGGCCGAATGCCTGGCGGCGCGCTTCTTCTGACATGGTCTCGTCGCGGACCACATTTATCAGGATCTCAATCTCAGCGGAATTAGCCCCTAGCCAACCGGGGTTTTCCAAAGCCTCATTGCCGCCTACTCGTTCTGCTAATACCACTACCTATACCCCCGGTCTTACTTGGCAGTTATCCCATGCTAATCGTGAGGAGAATTCTAGCATATAGCATCACTATCAAGAGACAATTAGATTTCTTACCACGCCGCTAAAGAAGATTTCAATCAACGACAGCAACTACACGGGCTGGAGCGCCGTCCAGGTTAAGCTTCAGCGGCAATGCGTAGACCGTGAAAGTTTTGTCTGCCAAGGCCGCTAGGTTGGTGAGATTTTCTATTATGAGCACCTCGCCGCCAAACAATATCTTGTGTATCGGGAAACCGTCTTGGTTATCAGCGCTGCCCGTATCCAGACCCACCATTTTTACTTTGAGTTCCACCAGATAGCGGGCCACATCTTCCGACATGGCAGGGTAGTCTTCATAGTAACTGGCTTCCATGAAGCGTTCGCTTGCACCGGTATGGAACAACACGATGTCCCCCGCCTGGATGTTCGCGGCTCTTACGGTCTCCAAGTTAAAATCCGCGGTCTTTACGTAATTGCCTGGGCCCACGAACTGTTCTATGGGAGTTTTGTCCAGACTCTGGCCGTCCGCCAGCATGTGCATAGGCGCGTCTATATGCGTGCCACTGTGAGTTCCAAGCGTCAGTACATGGTCGCGGTAACCGTCTTTTTCATATGTCCCAGCCTGTTTTACTCGTACGGCAGGGTCGCCTGGATAGACCGGTGTCTGTTCGTTCAATGATACCGTTAGGTCAACTATAGGCATGGTTTCATCATAACAAATGCGACAGGACTTCTCACTGGCCAACCAAATACATTTGTATTGGAAACCTTGGCTCTACTAGTTTGCCTACTTAAGCCGGGCCAAGTGCCGTAAGCCCAGCAGCACCAAGACCCCCATAACTGCTGCTCCGGCAAACGAGGCAACAGATGCATACATTGCTAACATGCCGAAGGTCCAATAGGCGTAGCCGTCACCGAGCAGCAGCCCGCGAAGTGTTTCACCTTGGAAAAGTGTTTGTTTCTGCTGCTGGAGCGTTGTGTTGGCTGGGTCTTTCATAGCCAGCGCGCTTACCTCGGAATAAGTTTTGCCACCGGCTACTTTTTCTAAATGCCTGCCAATAAATCCGTTCGCATACGCCTTGGCCTTAGGGCCGTTGTCAACCAGTTGTCCGGCATACTGTTGGAGATCAGGAAACTCAGCCGGGTCTAGGCCGGGGCTGCCCTTTGGCGGGAAGTAGACTTTTTGGGCCGACAGCTCAGTTTTAACGCTGTTGGTCGCAAACCGGTAGCCATACCAGGCCATGCCGCCCGCAACCAATAGCATTACCGTCGCACCAACGCCTAGTAATATAAATACTTTATCTATTGCTTTTCGTTCTGATTTTGCCATTACCTAATCCTTTTAGTCTTATTTCTTTAAGTTTCAGCCATTACTATCATAATGCTTATACCTAACGTTAGCTAGGCTTTTAACTTAGCAAAGCTCCACCGTCTACGACAATTTGGCTGCCCGTCATGTAAGAAGACATATCTGAAGCCAGAAAAAGTGCGGCCAAACCGATTTCATCTGATTCGCCCATGCGGTTCATGGGTATATTGGCTATAAATGCTTTACTCGAAGCTGCCATTTGTTCTGCCGAAGCACCTTGGCTCATTGCTGCTACGCCGGGTGTGGCTACTCCACCAGGAGCAATGGCATTAACCCAAATCCTATGTTTGGCAAGTTCTAGAGCTGAGTTTTTGGTAAAGCCCCAGACGCCATGTTTGGAAGCGTCATAGTGTGCAAGACCTACCATCGAAGGGTGCAAGGCGTCAATCGAAGTTATGTTAATGATTTTTCCGCCACCTTGCTGCTTCATTACTTCAGAGGCGTATTTAGTGGTCAGGAATACGCTACGTAAGTTCACGTGCATAACCCGCTCAAACTGGTCTTCCGTCATTTGGGCTATAGGGGCAGGGGGATAAATGCCAGCATTATTAACAAGTATGTCAACTGAGCCGAACTTTTCTTTACAAATGGCAATCATCGCCTGCACCTGTGTCTCATCCGACACATCAACTTTAAAGCTTTCGGCGGTCCAACCCTTTTCAATAAGGTCCTGTGCCGTTTTTTGGGCTGTCGTTTCATCCATATCGGAAACCAAGACTGCCGCACCCGCTTCTGCCAATCGATAAGCAATACCTTGGCCGATGCCTTTAGCCCCGCCAGTTACGATGGCTGACTTGCCTTTGAGACTGAGCAATTCAGATAGTTGTTTCATTCTAGCTTCCGGCTTCGGCTTCCATTTTAGCTAATCGAGTGTAGTAATCAGGAATCTCCTTAAGGTGTGCCCATGCAATCCGTCCAGTGAAATGCGGGTCGTCTTTCGTGACATTAGTATCATCGCCGAAATGTGAACCATGTTCTAGCTCAACCGCTAATCCCATGCGGAATTGCTCCAAATCAAACTTGGTAAAGTCAATGCCACTCTCTGCACCAATCTTTCGAGCTTCTTCGGGTGTAAATTCCTTCTTCATGCTACCCCTAATCTCATTTTACTCCTATAAAAACCAATCACGGAGGGGTCGGACCTAACTTATGGAGGTGGTTTGAACAGGAAACTAAAAAGAGACTGGTTTTGGAACCAATCCCTATCTGTAATTCTTACTTGGTAGCGGGGGCAGGACTCGAACCTGCGACCTTGTGGTTATGAGCCACACGAGCTGCCACTGCTCTACCCCGCGATAGTGATGAGACAAATGGTGATTTGTCGAAGTCATATCTTATCAAACAGAGGTAGAAGTGTCAACGTCGCGAATGGCCGCCGGAATACCCGGCGGCCATTGTAACTCCTTTGTTTGCGATTAGTTTGAAGAGGAGCTTGGAGTGCTGTCAGCCGGTAGCGGGCCGCCCGGACCTCCCCTGCCGTGGCCGCCTGCGACATAACGTAGATATTCCGTAGAAATACCATTGTCGCTAGCCCATTTCTGCATTTCGGCGCGCTTGGCATCCATGGCAGCTTTGCGTTCGGCATCGGTCTTGGTTTGCATGCTGGCCTTGTCAGCATCACGCTGTGCCTGTAGTTCGCTACGCTTGGCTAGTATCTTAGCCTTTTGGTCCGCGGTAATCTTGCCGTCGGTTACTGCTTGCGACAGGTCAGCCTCTACCTTTGCCTGTTGCTGGGCCTCGCGGTCAGACCGGTTCTGGTCAAACACTTTCTGCACGTCAGCCTTGTTCAGATTGAACGTACTGGCAATCTTATCCACCAGGCTGGTACCTGCGGTGCCTGTGGCCGCGTTGGCTAAACCGCTTCCGACCATGCTAGCTACCCCGACGGTTCCAACCGTAGCGGCGATTATTAGTGATTTTCTGAGCTTCAATATAGTACCTCCATTTAATTCGTATAGGCCATCGGTAATGATGGGTACGGCCATACATGCCGTTATCGACGTCCCGCGGGACTTATACATGTATCTGGCTGGTCGGACCGCTGCTTCCCGGATCCAAGGGAGTCATTACCATGACCCGCCCAGACTACTCCATCAATTTGAGTCGAGACTGAACGTTACATAATAATTAGCTGAGTCTGTTTTGCATCGGTCAGGCCTGTGACAATTTTTACAGTAATATCTGATAGAAGATATAAACTATATTTATGGCAAAATCATATGGACAACCTGGGGGTTTCAGTGCTGTCCAGGTATTACTGGTTATTATCCTGATAGCTATCATTGCATTTGCAGGATGGTACGTCTGGCTTATGAAACGTGATGCAGATAAGACTTCTACCGCTCAGACCACGACGGCACCGGCCTCGCAGCAGAAGACCGCTAAGAACACCATCACGTTCGTAGAACTGAATAATTTCCAGATTGAGGTGCCGGATACGCTGAAGGACCTTATCTACACCGTCCGTACACCGGACGCTGGCACAACTGAGGCGGACCTATCCACCACCTCGCTCAAGAATCTGGACCCCAAGTGTGCTCCGGACGGACCTAACGGTACGCCGCTCGGCTGGTTTACCAAGACCGCCGGTAAATATCCGTCTGACATCAGCCAGGCAACCGGAGTCTTGCTACAGCAATATCCGGATTATTACATAGCCTATAAGACTCCGCAGGCCGCCTGTTCCGACAATAAGGCCGCCCAGGACTTATCTATCCAGCAGCTCAAACTGTTGAAAGCGGCGCTCAACCAGTCATCGTTCGCCACCAAGATACAATAACCTGCAATCCCTCAGCTGAACCACAGCCATTATTAGGTATACTTGAGGGGTAAAAGGAGCTAAGGATGTCAAAAGGTTTGAAATTGGTGGTAGCGGTCTTATTGATGGCGGTATTGGCCGGCGCTGCTTATAGGTTGACGACATCCCATAAGACTTCTCCTGCCCCGATTAGTAGCGGGACTCCCGCGACTGACAGCTCGGCATCAACGGCCGCCACACCTGCCCAGCAGCCTGCCACCGATAATGTCAATGCAGAGAATACCATCACGTATACAAACGATGGTTTCAGTCCCCAAAACCTCACCGTCAAGGCCGGCACGAAAGTGACCATCAAAAACAACTCGTCACGGGTATTGCAGTTTGACTCAGACCCCCATCCTGAGCATACGGACGACCCCGAACTAAATATTGGCAGCATCAGCCCAGGAAGTAGCAAGACCGTAACTGTTACCGTAACTGGTAGCCATGGCTACCATAATCACCTGAGTCCCGGTGATACCGGCGCCTTGATAGTCCAGTAAGGCTTATCTGGTAGGTGCATTGGTATCTTTTGTATGGCCTGTGTTAGATAATTTACAGTTCGGCCGTCCTATTTTGCCTACAGTAGTGTCCACCAAGAAGGTGCGGAGGGTAAAGAGTTCTATGCAGACTAAAGAAGGCGCGGGTGCAGGTCCAACCTTGGAACAATCCATACTATCGCAACCGCCACCTCCCTATCCACCCCCACTTCCTATGCAGCTTGACCAATACATAGGCCGGCCGGCCAAATCCCGCATGCCGGCCCGGACGCAGACGGAACGACTAGAGGCTATTACGATGTATATCCTTAAACGCCTCCGACGGTCGGTTATCCGTACTTACGGTTTGCTGCAACTTAGGGTGATACTGCTGAAGCCGCGGTTCATCAGCCTGGGAACGCGGTTTACCAGATTCTACCACAGGGTTAAGGGCGTGCTTGCAGCCCTCCCACGCAGCATGGCCCGCTATTTCAAGCAGTTCAAACAAGCTGCCAAGCCCGGGCTGCTGGAAATCAAGGATACCGCTAAAGAGCTGTTTGGAACATCAGTTGAAGAGTTCAATAAGTTCGCCTTTGCATGCAAACAGGCACTTAAAAATTCTGCCAACTATCTCCGTCAAGCTTCCCAATCTCCCTATAAAGTCTTTGCGATTATGGGAACGGTTGTGTTAGTGATGTCGCTTATTGCATCACCTTTTGTCAGTTTCAGCCTATGGGGCATCGTTGCCTTTTCAGCTTTGGTGCAGCTGGTGATTGCAACCAAGTTAAAACTTAGCAGCCCTTAAGCCTTACGATTTAAGGGTCAGCAACAAGGCGCCGATGAACGTCAAGGTGATGCCTAGTATCTTGACGGTGTCAAAATTTTCCCGCAAGAACAGCCAAGACAGGATGATGACGACAGCCACATAGGTCGCTGCAAGGACCGATGCTACGCTGGCTGTCAATTTATTGAGCGCCAGCACGTAGAGGATGGAGCCGACGGCCATCATGACACCTATGGCAATTCCGGCCGGCAGCTCTTTGGGCGGCATCTTGAAGGAACGGTGCGCAATCAGAAGCGCAGGGATACCCGTGGCTAACATGCCGATGCCCATGAGGAAATTGAGCTGGTAGGGGCTGAGGCTTTTTAAACTGACCTTCATTATAAAGGTCGCCACGCCTACGATTAATATGTAACCAAGAACGAAGAGGTAACCCATACCTATGATTGTAGCAGTTATAGTCTAGGGCTTAGCCAGGTGAAAGTCAGCGACTCCGTCACCAGTAATCTGGCCGGCTTTGCCATCGCTGGTAAAGTAGTAGAGAGCCATGCCCTTGTAGGCGTACTGCATCTTGCCATCGGCGTGTTTGATGACCGTGACATTGCTAGGTATGGTAGCTGGGGCATTGGAAGCATCATAGATTGGCCACGCTGATAATCAGGAACCGCTACAATTGCTGACACCTGGCTTATCAGGACCATAGGTGTAAAGTGTCATGCCGGTGCTATCTGTGAGGTAATCTCCTTTTTTGGAGTCGGTCTTGGTCGTGACGATTTCTCCGGCGTTGGCTGCCGGGTGTGATTCTGTCTCTGATGCCGCTGGGGTTTGGCTGGTCGCTGGTGTCTTGTTATGGTTCTTATCGTAGACAAACCAACCTGCTCCGCCGACGATAATTATGGCAATAATCGCTACTAGTGCTGCTTTCATGATTTTGGTTACTCCCGCTTAATTGCCTTCCTAGTATAGAGCATGCCTAAAGGTTGTTGCCAATGCAGATGCGGCTAAGATTATCTAGCTGCTGCCCCGGCGGAAGAAAAAGCTCAACCAGGCATCAAGGTTTTGGCGGTAGACAGGCTTGGCGGACCCGGCTCTAGACTGAGCTGCCGGTTTTTTCTCCGGTAACTGTTTTGCGTGTGCGAGTGCCACATCGCTGGGTACAAGCAGTAGTTTTTCTCCTGGCGACCCTTTCCCCAACTGCTTGCGGGCGGTCAGTTCCAGATAGGTATCGGTATTGTAGTATTCGTCCTGCAGCTTCAGGTTGGCGTTAGTAAGTTGTTGTACTTTGTTCTGCTGGTCCAATTGGGCTATCTGTTTCTGCAGCTCAAAATTGGTCTCTATGACATTGACGCCGCTCCAACTGGCCAACAGTACTACGACACCGAATACCATGAATCCGAGGAATCTGATGTCACGCAAGTGTTGCCAGATAGGGTATTTTGAATAGTTTTTAATTTTTTCTAGCATTAGTTAAGATTATTATACACTAAATCTGCTATACTCGTCTCTGTTAGCCAAAGCTATCACACATCGAGGAGGGGGTGTAGCTCATCGGTTAGAGCAGGCGGCTCATAACCACTTGGTAGTAGGTTCGATTCCTACCACCCCCACCAAGACCTCTTATGTCCTACCGGAGAACTAGTAGCTGCTGGTAGTGCCGCTCTTGTGGATGACGAGAACGTATATCAGGCCGTAGACCACTGCGGCGATAATGACATACAACAGTATCCATTGCCACATGGGACGTTTGCCATAGCCTTTTGTGGGTTTTTGCGGTGTTTGAGAATCTTCTGGCTCCATGGGAACTCCTTTGTTAGTACCATTTATTATACGCCGCTATATTTTAGGGCTAAGTGATGAGTAAAAAATATTACTGCAAGACTGCGGCCTCTCGTTTATGATTTGTGCTTGGGTAATGGGAGGGGTTGTATGAGTAAGAAGAACTGGGAAAGAGTGGCGCAGGAACAATTCAAGGAGATGCCGCGAAGCTTCCAGGACGACTGGAGGGATTTGAAGCAAAAGGTCAGCAAGACCTGACCTTTTAGGATGACGACGCGAAAAGCCGCCCATCGTGATGGGCGGCTTTTCTACACGCGTGGTTTTTCTATCTAATGATTGATTTTAAACTTCAGCATCCCCATCTTTGACACCGATAGTTATCAGACGTACGACCATCCACGTCACCAGAGCCCAGAAGGCGATAGCTACTAACGTCTCGAACTCAAAACGGACGATTCCAACCTGCTCCTGATAATTGAACAACCCGAAGAAAGGCGCCACGAAAGGATGACTGAGGCTATAGATAAGGCTGGCGAATGCATTACTGCGGTTCGCTGCCAGTAGCGACAGGATAAATCTGAGTGCCAGTATGCCCGTTATGATGCTGCCTATCAGAGAGATAATCCTCGCAACCATTATCACTCCGTACGTATTTGACAGTTCCGGGTCCCGGACAGTAGATCGCTTTACTTCTCGGTATACGTGCGCCACTAGCTTAGCCTCCTTGATTAAACCTTATTGACGAGATTTAGTTTATAGCGAAGCAGCTCCCCCGGTCTGTAAGAATTTTTACCTCTGGCGGATGAACCCGTCCAAATTTTCCAGAAGACTTTGTGTAGTAGGGGCTGCCATAAGTCCTTCGCGTAGTTCTTTGGCGCCTTCAAAGCCTTGGATATATATCTTGCAAAATTTGTTCAGCGTAATGGTTTTACGTTCGTTCCCTACCCACGTTTTGGCAAACAATTTCACATGGCTGCGGTATAAATCTATCTTCTGCGACTGGCTGAAGCTGCCCCACGGACTTTCAGCTGCGGCGAATGCGAACGGGTCATCAAAGACAGCCCGGCCTATCATGATGCCATCCAGCCGGTGC
>DATIHP010000020.1:0-1836 GCA_035480495.1 Saccharimonadales bacterium (SeqCode) | reverse complement strand
ACCTTTTTCATCGCCGCTCTATTGTAAACCATGAGAGGGGAACATCCCCTCTCATCGCGCGGCATACCGGAATGAATCCGGTCATTCCGGCTGCTCTCCCCTAGCTACTTCATGTCTCAGAAGGGCCTGTCTCCTCTTTCGATTTTTTTGACTAAGGTCCTAAGTTCATACCGCTTGCCTAACCAGAACGCCAACAGGATGAAGATGACGAACAAGGCGGCCGGTTCCCATAATATCTTGGTCTTGGTGATAATCGTCGTATTCGGCTTGGTGTTGGTCTGCGAGAGAGGGCCGTTGGCCACGCCCACGAGCTGCAGAAAGGCCGTAGCACCCTTGGCGTCAGTGGCTTTGATGATTATGGTGTATATGCCGGACGCATCATAGATGTGCTTGATATCGAACGTCCCGGCCGTAGCCTGGCTGATAAGGTCGCTTGGTTTGCTGTCTCCCCAATCGACACTTATAGCATAAGGGCTGGTGCCGCCACTGATGGTAATCGGCCATGTGAGAGTCTCGGCCGGATTGGCGCCGCGTTTGGCGTAGTTGCTGGTCAGTATCGGCCGGTTGCCGGCAAAACCGCTGCCGTCGTTAAAGGTGATGCTGACGGTATTGGAGTCGGGACCTGCCTGATCCAACTCATCATATACCCGCGCAACCAAGTCATTGCGCCCACTGAACATATCGGTAACTATGGAGAAGTTGCCGTTGGTACAAGAAGCGGACCCGCCAAAGACATTGTTCTTGAACAACTTGACCAAAAGCCCCTTCGGGCAGATGCCAATGACGGTGAGCGGGTTGTCCGTAAAGACCTGGCCGTTGCGCGGAAAGGTGATGCTGGCACCTGTAGCCGGCGGCGTACCGGGTACCGTCCCCTCTACGCCTACCGAACCTCCGACGGTGGCGGCTTGGACCGGTATGCGCCCAAAATTGCCATCAAATAGAACCAAGCCGGCAAAAACGAGGCTCAGAACGACTAACATCAAGCGGCGCATAAACAACATCTTCACTGTTACCTTATCCTACTTATGCTTGTGCCACAAGCAGGCCCACTCCATTGTTTTTTAGTGGCGAGTATGTAAATTGCGACGGTGTTTGCGCCACAGACGGACTAACAGCGCAATGCTTATAGCGGCGACCAGCACTACCGCCCCCGCGACTATCATCACCCAGAGCGGCACTACCCAGAAGCTAGTTTTTAGTCCCAGCACATCACCGCCGTTACCATATGTCACACTGGCTACGGCTGAATAGTGACCGAACTTGCCGATGTTCTTGATATTGTCGTGGAAAGCGCGGGTGCTCTTTGGCAACACGTTGCCCCTGGGATCGGTAGCGTTGATCTCATACGAGTAGATTTCCTTGCCTTTGCCATCTTTTACCGAAACCGTACCGAATGGTTTGATAAAACTGTTACCGATGTTCTTCACCTCAAGCCGCATGCCGTCGGGAGGGTGTATGAAGAAGTTGCTGGGATTCTTGTGATATTCGGCCCGGAGCGACAGTGCATCCAGTTTCTCGGTAATCTGTCCCGGCACCTGCACCAGGATGATATGCCCGACGCTGGCAGTCAGTGAAACACGTTGGCCGTTCGTGTCATTCGCTGTGTTGGCCGGGAAAGCTTTGAAGCGCAGCACCCCATAGTAGCCGCCGGCCGGTTGCTCAGCCGGAACCTTCAGGGTGATGGTAATCTTTTTGGTCTCACCCGGCTTGAGCGGGATGTCGGCGATGGTGCCAAGGAACGGCCGCACGCTGGTAGTAGGAACCTGGCCGCCGCTAGTGATGAGCTGGGGTGTACCGGTCTCGTTATCGGCCGTAAAGTCATCTATCTCGGCTTTG
>DATIHP010000019.1:0-9029 GCA_035480495.1 Saccharimonadales bacterium (SeqCode) | reverse complement strand
CACAGGTTCCCAAGGGTCATCCGGCTGGAGCAGAATCGTGTAGGTGTTGTCTTTGTCCAAGGCTTGTAGATATTCTAATAACCGGTCTATGGGGCGGCCTGAACTGGCTGGCCGGATACGGGCATCGATTACAATATGGCGCGACATCTCGTACAATTATATAGATAATGCTGACTTTACGCAGAATTCCGTACTATGGCGCGCTAGCCCTTTTAGTGTATATGCCGTTCCATATCTTTCTGGTGCAATCGCTCAGCCTGGTGACCGGCGGGTTGTCCGCCTGGAAAGCTGCCAAAGATGTCCTGACGACAATCATCCTAGCCGTTACCGTGCTATTGGTATGGCAGCAGCATAAAACCACCAGGACCTTCAACTGGTTCTTTGGGCTGGCGTTTGCTTATGGGTTGATACATCTGCTGGTGTGGGCCATAAACCCGCATATTTACCGCGATGGCGCCCTGCTTGGCACCATATACAACAACCGGCTGTTGTGGTACCTGCTTATCGGTATGGGTGCGGCGCTGCTATGGCCCAAACAACTTAATGAACGCCGGATAATCCGACTGGTACTCATGGTAAGCACGATGGTGTGCGGACTTGGTATATTGCAGTACTTTCTGCCCAAAGATATCCTGACGCATGTTGGCTACTCAATCGCCCGCGGAGTCAAACCCGCCTTTTTCATAGACGATAAGCGGAACTTGCCGCGCATCATGAGCACCCTGCGCGACCCAAATTCACTGGGCGCCTACCTGATAGTGCCGATTACCATCCTGGCTTATACATGGTTGCGCGGCAGTAAACGGCGTCTGTTGATAGCAGGATTACTTGGCCTGCATGGGCTGGCGCTATTTTTGACGTTTTCCCGCAGCGCATGGCTAGGCACAGTTGTCAGCCTGGGTGTACTGGGCGCCTATCAGTTCCGGACGGGACTCAAGAAATGGATGGAAAAATATTGGCCGTTGGCGCTTGGTATCGTGCTGCTTGTCGGGAGCCTTACACTACTGGTAAGGCAGCAATACGTGGTACAGAACGTACTGGTACACAGCGATAAAAGCACTAAACTGGCCGATTCCAATGCCCTGCACCTCCAACATGTCAAAGAAGGGTTGCGCGGCATCTTACATAAGTCGCAAGGGCACGGGCCGGGAACGGCCGGACTGGTTTCCATCCAGAATCCGGCCGGTGGTTTCCTGACGGAAAACTATTACGTACAGATAGGCTACGAGGTCGGTGTGCTGGGGCTGCTGGTATTTCTGGCCGCGCACGCATTGGCATATAAACGGCTGCTAACGCGGCGCACGCAACTGGCCGCAGTCCTGCTGGCAAGCTTCTGGGGGTATGTGCTGGTCAACATGCTATTACACAGCTGGAGCAATGAGGCGGTGGCAGCGCAATACTGGTTAATGTTAGGAATTACCCTGGGTTTAGTCGTGCCGGATAAAAAAAGAGCGTAGCTTGCGCAGCCGGTGGGCGTTGGGCGGCAAATCGTGCACAATGATGGAATTTATGTAGTCGACCGAAACCTTGCGGCTTTTTTGGATGTGCCAGCGCTGCCCCAGTTTCTTAGGGAAAAGTGTCAACATGCGCAGAAAACCTTTGATAGCCGGCCAAGCGCGGCGTTTCCGGATTGAGCTGAAGAATATGGCAAAATAGGCAATCTTGAAACGTACCAATATGCCAGGCAGCAGCCTCAGCGGCACGTTTTTCCAGAATAACAGAGGGAAATTCTTGAATGTCTGGTAAGTCGTGAAGCCTTTGACACCGCTGCTTGTAGCTCCTTGCAGGTGGTAAGCTTCCGCAGCCGGTACGTACAAGACCTTCCAGCCGGCCAATTGTGCCCGGAAGCTCAGGTCAACATCCTCGTAGTAGGCAAAGAAGTCCTCGTCAAACAGGCCGATTTCACTTAACATTTTTGCCCGGTACAGGCTGGCGCCGCCGGAGGCGCCGAACACGTCAGTGTCGTCATCATATCGGTTGGTCGCCAGCTCACCGCGGCCGCGCGGATATGGCAGACCCCAGCTAGTATAGAAATCACCGGTACTATCAATACTTTTTTTATCGGCGCTGAGTAGCTTGCCGGTAGTGATGCCGTAACTGGGACGGGCCTCAAGCGCATGTGCCAGGTGTTTCAGCCAGTCGGGACTGGCCTGGGCGTCATTGTTGAACAGGGCGACCGCCTCGGCTCCTTGTTCCAACGCGTAACGTATACCGGCGTTGACACCGCCGGCAAAACCCGTGTTATACGGCAGCGTGGTAAGATGGATGGCCGGATAGCGGGAAGCGACGATAGCGACCGATTCATCAGTCGAACCATTATCTACCACCACAATTTCTGCCTTACGGGTCTGGGCCATGAGCGAATCCAGGCAACTGGCTATCAAATCAGCGCCGTTCCAGTTGGGAACCACAATAAATATCTTTTCCATAAGAGATACACCTATCTTATAATACTTATCTAGACTATTTATGATTACACACGTATTTTCCAAGAAAAACAGGGCACTTTTAGCCGAACTGGTCCGCACTGACTTTAAGCTGCGCTATCAGGGTTCAATACTTGGATATACCTGGTCGCTCCTGCGCCCCCTGCTGCTGTTCGTCATCCTATATGTCGTTTTTGTAAAATTCCTGAAGATAGGCGGGAACATCCCGCATTACCCCATCTATTTACTGCTGGGCATCGTGTTATGGAGCTTTTTCGGGGAAATGACCAGCATCAGCCTGAGTTCAATCGTCGGCAGGGGGGATTTGATAAGGAAAATCCGGATTCCCCGATGGATAATCGTCCTGTCCAGCAGCGTGACTGCCACTATTAACCTAGGACTTAATCTCCTAATAGTGGTCGTGTTCATGTTCTTTAATCATGTCGATCTCCTCCGGACAAGTTTATGGTTTCCTCTTATCTTGGTCCAGCTTTATATTGTTGCACTTGGTGTCTCCTTGTTCTTGGCCGCAGCATACGTTAAGTATCGGGACATGAGTTACATATGGGAAGTCTGTATACAGATACTCTTCTACCTGACCCCCATCCTCTACCCGCTGAGCAATATCAAAAACGTAACCATGCAAAAAGTATTGCTCCTTAATCCGGCAGCAACAGCCATCCAAGACGCCAGATATGCCCTTGTGACTCATGATTCGCCGACAATCAGCTCTGTTTTCGGCGGTCAGATCCATCATATATGGCCTTATGCGCTGACAATCGTCGCCCTACTTATAGGAGTCTTATATTTCAAAAAAGAAGCTAAATACTTTGCGGAGAACCTGTGATGGCCGATGTTGCTATACAAGTAGACAGTATCAGCAAGTCTTTCAGACTACCCCATGAAAAGCAAAGTTCCATAAAAGGATTATTCCTCAATATCTTCAGGCTCAACCGCACTTTTGAGAAACAAAAAGTGCTTAAAAACATCTCGTTTCAGGTTGAAAAAGGCGAGTTTTTCGGTATCGTAGGCCGTAACGGCAGCGGCAAAAGCACGCTCCTTAAGCTCCTCGCCGGCATCTACTCACCTGGCGCTGGGGCCATAAAAGTCCACGGAAAGCTTACACCATTCATTGAACTTGGCGTCGGCTTCAACCCTGACCTGACGGGCCGGCAGAACGTGTATTTGAACGGTGCTTTGCTTGGCTTCAACCGCAAAGAAATGAATGCCATGTATCAAGAAATAGTGGATTTTGCAGAAATAGAAAAATTCATGGACCAAAAGCTTAAAAACTATTCGTCCGGCATGCAGGTGCGCCTGGCTTTTTCCATTGCCATACAGGCCCAATCCGATATCTTGCTGGTGGACGAAGTATTGGCGGTCGGGGACGCCGCCTTTCAAAGAAAATGCTACAAAGTGTTCAGAGAGCTTAAGAAAGCCGGGCGAACCATAGTGTTTGTAACCCATGATATGTCAGCCGTCAAAGAATTCTGCGACCGTGCCCTCATGCTCAAACAAGGCAAGATAGTAGCCATTGATAAACCGCAAAGAATAGCACTTGAATACGCCATAGAAAACTCGCCGGACACCTCCCAGCAAGAAGGGGGGGCCAGTACGACACCAAAGAACCAGGATGTCGCCATCCAGGATATAATCGTCAGTAAGGGCGACCCGAAACAGCCTGACAATCATTTTGCCGCTAAAGATTCGGTCAAGGTCTCTGTCAAATATGCGGCTAAAAAATCACGCGATATCAAACTTGCCCTGTCATTTACTAAGACCGATGGCAAATACCTGGCAGGCGTAAATTCTAAGGACGACATGGGCAAGGTGAGCGCCAGTAAAGGCAAATCCTACGTGACCGAATGTACGATGCCCGCCAAGCAGTTTTCTGAGGGCGCTTATTACTTGAATGTCGCTATTGCCGACTATGATGACGGATCTTTGATTGATTATGTCGACTTCTCATTAGGTATGAAAACGCCACGTATTTATATCCTGGAAGCGGACCCGCAAAAAGATGGCGAATTCAACCTCGATTCCAAGTGGGAAGCGGGTAGCTAGTACTCTTTAAGCCTATAAGATGCTTTCCGCTGATGGTACCACGTATCCTGGAAGCTCTTCTGTAGTTTCATTTTGGTGTAAGGATGTTTCCTATCCATATATAAGTCCCAGGTCAAATGATAGGCCACGGAGTTTTTGGTACGGCACCATTTTTTATGAAGCACCTCGTAGCAGTACCTATGCATGACCCCATCGACGAAATGCAGTCCATTGCTATCCTTCCAGTTTATGAAGTTGTGGAGCTCGCGTCCCCGTATCAGTACCAAGTGCAAACCCGTATACGTCTCAAAGAACATGGTCTCCTCACGTTTGTCAGGAGGAATCCAATCTTTCGCTTCCGGAAATGTGGCAATCGGCAAGTTGGATTTATCCAGACTGATACCACAGGCAAAGACATCCGGATTATGTCTTAGGATTTCAAGCTCTTCATTAAGCCAATCCTCATTTTTGGAAGTAAGGTCCCCGTCAGTGATAATCACATACGGGCTTTTTTTGATATTTTTCAATTCCTTATTAACCACCACGTCATAGGCGTTATTGGTGATGTTTTGGTCAAACAAGTAGTAGCGCTTTATCAGCCCTTTGTATCCAAAATCGTCTACGATCTTGGTGATTTTTGGGGTATTGTCACTGGGATTTTCAACGATGACTATATCCAACCTGTCGGCATATCTAATAAGGAACTGCAGGGATTTATTGATAATATCTATCTGATCAAAAATCAATACAAAGCAAAGTATTTTTTTGTTGCGGCTTATCAACACCCTCCCATTATAAAGGCTTCTATCGTATAATTAACGGGTAATCGGCCTTTTTGTGGATGGGCTTTAGAATCAAACCGAAGACATTTCGGATTACTTATTTGGACAGCGCCAACGGCGATTAAGGGAGTCTTGGAATGAGCAGAAAAAAGCAACTCAAACTTCATTTGGCTTGCGGGACTAATGCGGTCAAGGGATGGGACAATATAGATATCCTGAAGGGAAAAGGTATAAAGTACCACGACCTTACCAAACCGCTGCCTTATCAAGACGGCACGGTAGATATGATTTTTCATGAGCATTTCATTGAACATCTTCCTAAGGCCCAAGGCGAAGCGTTCCTGCAGGAATGCCTGCGCGTTCTTAAGCCTGGCGGAGCCATGCGGATTGGCTGGCCTGACACCGCCAAGGCTGTCCGCGCTTATCTGACAAGGAATAAGAAATACTTCGATTACATATCAAAACATGTGGATGCCGGTATGAAATTCAGGACCTGGGATGAACTATTGGTAGACTTCTTCTACTCATGGGGCCATCGGTACGGCTATACCCGCAAACATCTCAAGAGACTGTTGACGACCCTCGGATTTAAGAAAGCAAAATATAAAAAATTCAAACAGTCTGATTACGGATTTGATATAGATTTCCGGAACGACCCGGCGACAACTTATATTGAAGTTATAAAATAAACCCATGACTGCCAAGGTCCCATTCATAAAGCCAAAACTTCCCGAACCAGAAGAACTGGTGGACGACCTTAAAAGAATCTATAAGAATAACTACTACTCGAACAACGGCCCGATTTATCGTGAGTTTAAGCAGGCACTTGAGGAATATCTGGGACAAGGCATCAAAGTAGCCGCTGTCGCCAATGCTACGCTTGGGTTGATGCTTGCCATCCAGGCCTGCATAGGCCGGACCAAACCTGACAAAAAATATATAGCCATCCCGTCATTCACCTTCGCCGCCGGTCCGCTGGCGATAAAGTGGTGCGGATATGAACCGGTCTTTTTTGATATCGACCCTGTCACCACCCAACCGAGCCTGGATAGTTTCAAGGAAGTATTGAATACATATAGGGGAGAATTGGCAGGAGCAGTGCTGATAAACAGTTTCGGCATCGGTAATGAAGCGATTGCCGACTGGCAGACACTACTCTCAGCCAATGACATTCCTTTTATAATTGACTCAGCCCCCGGACTGGGCGCTACCTACTCGGATGGCGACCTTATCGGCGGGCAAGGAAGCAGCGAAGTATTTTCACTACATGCTACCAAACCGTTCGGCATAGGCGAAGGCGGCCTTATTACCACCAAGGATACCGCGCTTGCTGAAGAGCTGGAGTCGTTAAAGAACTTCGGCTTTAATGCAGGAAAGCAGACGACCGGGTATGGTCTGAACGCTAAGATTACCGAACTGGATTGCGCCATAGGCCTACGCATACTGGCGCACTATCCTGCAATCCTGGAAGATAGGCGCGCAACCTACCAGCGATTCGAAGACAACCTGAAAAGCGAACCGGTTAAATTTTTACCGCGGGCTGCTACGGCTGCAATCCAATTTGCAACCGTTTTGGTCGATTCGCAAAAAAGGTCGGCCATCCTGGAAGCTCTTAAGGCCGCCGGTGTAGAAGCCAGGACCTATTACGCCCCTGCCGTACATACCTTTCCGTTTTTTGCCGAAAGCCCACAGGTAAACCTGCAAAATACACAGGCGCTATCAGAACGGGTCCTATCCCTACCCGTCCATCCGAATATGGAAGCATCAGTAGTAGACTATATATGCGGCATAATCACTAAAAGTCTGCAGGAGGGGTAGATGCCCTATACATCGGTATTAGTCGTATCGGACAATGAAACCATTGTCCAGCGATTCATTGAGTTATTGGACGACCAGCCCGAGTTAATCAAGGGCAGAACCTTCCGATTCGCCTGTTATCCCAAACATGATTCCCTTAGGGGCAAGAAAATCAGCGGGTATACGATAGAACCGTTGGACATAAAACAAGATTACCAGGAATTGATTGACCGGCATGATTTAGTGATATCGGCTCACTGCAAACAGATATTTCCTGAAGCTCTGGTCAGCAGCATAAAGTGTGTCAATATCCATCCTGGCTATAACCCATACAACAGAGGCTGGTACCCGCAGGTCTTCTCCATCCTTAACGGAAAACCACTGGGAGCGACCATACATGAGATAGATGCCAAACTTGACCACGGAAAGATTATTGACCGGGAGCTGGTGGAATTGAAAACAAGCGATACGTCCCTGACTGCATACACCCGAGTACAGGCAAAAGAATTGGAATTGCTGAAGCGCAACCTTGCCAGAATACTTACTGGCGACTACCAGACACTTGAGCCGGAAGAAGAGGGGAATATTAACTTCAAAAAGGACTTTGAGGCATTGCGTGAACTGGACCTGGCCGAGGAAATCACCTTCCAGCACGCAATCGATAGATTAAGGGCCCTGAGCCACCCGCCATTCAAAAACGCTTATTTCATTGATACCGCGACCGGTAAGCGGATTTGGCTGCGGGTAGAGCTCGAGGAAGAATAATCATGCATCCGAAAGTCAGTATCGTTTCAGTATCTTACAACCAGGAAAAATATATCCGCGACACGCTTGAAAGTTTCGTGATGCAAAAAACGGACTTTGAGTTTGAAATAATCATCGGCGACGACCACTCAAGCGACAAGACACCTGAAATAATCCAAGAATATGCGGCGAAATATCCGAACCTTATCAGGCCTATCCTGAACAAGCAGAACGTCGGTGTAGCGCAGAATTTTATAAATGTGCTGCAGGCTGCCAAGGGAGACTACATCGCCTTATGCGAAGGAGATGATTATTGGACGGACCCGCAGAAACTTCAACTACAGGCGGACTTTCTGGATAAGCACACGGATTATGCATTATGTTTCCACTCCGTCAGAGTCTTTTTTGAAGATGAGTCAGAAAAGGAATTTATTTATCCGGCTACAAAAAATGCCAACGACTTTAACCTGGAGGAACTGTTAAAAGAGAATTTTATCCAGACAAACTCAGTCATGTACCGGCGGCAAAAAGATTATGCCAAGCTGCCAGTCAATATATTACCCATAGACTGGTATCTGCATCTGTACCACGCACAATTTGGCAAAATCGGGTTCATTGACAAGGTCATGTCAGCATACCGGAGACATCCAGGCGGCGTTTGGTGGGATTCGCACCACAATATCAATAACATATGGATAAAACATGGCTTGGCCCACCTTGCCTTGTACGTTGAATTTTTGAAACTGTATGACAAGAATGAGACTTATGGGGACATCATACATGGGCATATCGGCAAAATACTCTATGCGATGATTGAGGTTGATAAGCGGCATAAGCAGACGCTGCTTAGGAAAGCTCTGCGCGAGTTCCCGCATGCAGCCGAGGTCTTCATCATCAGTCTTGATGAAAAACTACGTTCCCGAGAAAAAATCTTGGATGCCCGAAATCATGAAATAGACCGTCTGAGACAAGTAGTTCACGACAAAGAAAGACACATACAGCACCTAACCCAGGAACTCAATCTCATCAAAGCTTCAAAAGTCTGGAAACTAAGGAATAAGGCCGTTAACATAATAGGCAAAAACAAAATTGGCGATGGCAAATAACACACTTACCAAACGAGCAGCAAAAAAAGCCCTAAGCCCTTTTTTTGGATTAGCCGTGCGGGTCGTCCATCTCAAAATCTTTGGGAAGCACCCGTTCATCAACCGGTATACCCGTAGGTTGCCAGTCTTTT
>DATIHP010000018.1:0-1574 GCA_035480495.1 Saccharimonadales bacterium (SeqCode) | reverse complement strand
CAAGTGCTTCGTCTATAAGCTGCTGGAACTGTTCGTCGGAAACTTCTACCATGCTCAAGCCTCGAGTTTGAGGCGCTTAACCAACCAGTCACGCGGCAATATGCTCAGGAAATAGCCGGCGCGGGGACCGCTGGTTTTGCCGATGAGCAGTTTGTACAAAGCGGCGAATAGCTCCTTTGGCTCCAGCCCCGCTTCATCTTTTAGCTCATAAATAGCCGCATGGAACCAAGCCCCGTCGGCATCCTCTTGCGCAGCCGCCACTTTGTCACCCAGTTTTTGTAAAAATTGCCGTTCCTGATCTGTAAATTCATCGGGCTTTACGTCCGTGCGAAGTTCAAACTTCACATCTTCCGGCGCCCAGCGCTGCAGCCATTCATCTATGTACGCAAGTTCGTCCGCAAGGATTTGCCGATTCTGCTCAACAACTTCTTGGTAGCCTGTGCGCCCCAAGATAGTTAGTGTCGCTTCTACATTTTTCAGTGCAGCCTGGTAACTCGAAACTAAGTGCGAGAATGGCACTCTACTAATCACCGGGTCTACGCCGGTACGTGAGAAATACAGGACAGGGTTTTGAGGGTCAGTGCTCATTAGTTCTGCAAACTCATCAACCAATTGTGAAACCCCATTTTCTGGGTCAAAATACAACCTTTTTAATGGCGAGGACCGTAGGATAAGGTATCTAACTATTTCGGGCGGCAAAACTTTTACAACCGTTTCCGCATCTAATCCGGTACCTTTGCTGGCGCTCATTTTTTTAGTGTCACCGGCCAGGTTTATAAAATCGTATGGCACCGGCAGTGGCGGCTCGGCTTCATACACGTCTTTCATAATTTGCACACCGGTGTCGTAGGAACCACCAGCACTGGCATGGTCACGGCCAAACGGCTCGGCGTTGACATGTAGCAGCCACCAGCGCCCAGGCCAGTCTAGGCGCCAGTCCAGCTTCACTTCTCCTTTATCATAGCGAACCGCCTGTTCTGCGCCTTCACCGTCCTCATACTTAACTGTTTTGGCGTCTTTATCAATGCTCAGGTACTTGCGGTTCTTGAGCCGTCCATCTTCCATGACCTGAATCGGACTCCAGTGAGGGTCAAGCTTGTGTTTGGAAATAGTCTCCAACGCATTCCGTGCTTGAGGTATGCGCTCCAAGCAACGCTCTATAGCTGGTACGAAAAAACCTGCGCGATACTTTTCGTGTGAACGGACAAATTCTACTTCTACACCCAGGACCTTGCAGCTTGTGACCAGTCCGTCTAGAAAATAATCTGCATAACTCTGGCTACTACCATCTGGCGCAGGAATATCACACAGCGGATAGCCTAAGTATTTTTCGTACTCTGCAGGTATATTGCTGGGGATTTTGCGCAGTGCATCTAGGTCATCCACAAAGTAGATGTGCTTGGCTTGCCTGCCCCTTTTTCGCAGTTCTAGCATGACAGCATCGCAAGTAATAAGCTCACGCATGTGCCCGAGGTGGTGCGTGCCCGAAGGTGAACCACCGGATTCCACCAAAATCTCGCCTTCCGGGAAGCGGGCCACAATATCATCAACAATTTTATTCAACCACTGCATAT
>DATIHP010000017.1:0-6860 GCA_035480495.1 Saccharimonadales bacterium (SeqCode) | reverse complement strand
CGTCAGAATACCGGCGTCATCAACATCTATGTAGCAGTCGGCCAGAAGCTGAGCAAAGTAGCCCGTCTGGTAGAACGTCTCAAACGCGAAGGTGTCATGGAGCAGACTATCGTGGTAGCGACCAGCGCGGCCGACCCGGCCTCCCTGCAATACCTGGCGCCGTACGCTGGTGCCGCCATGGGCGAATATTTCCGTGACAACAAACAACACGCCCTGATTATCTATGACGACCTCACCAAGCACGCTGCCGCTTACCGCCAGATGTCGCTGCTGTTGCGCCGCCCGCCGGGCCGTGAAGCCTACCCTGGCGATGTCTTTTACCTGCACTCACGCCTATTGGAACGCGCAGCCAAACTGTCTGACAAGCTGGGCGCCGGTTCATTGACCGCCCTGCCCATCATCGAGACCCAGGCCGGCGATATCAGCGCCTATATACCGACCAATGTCATTTCCATTACCGACGGCCAGATATTCATGGAGACCAACCTGTTCTACCAGGGTATCCGTCCGGCCATCTCCGTCGGTCTGTCAGTATCCCGTGTCGGTTCATCCGCCCAGACCAAAGCCGTCAAATCGGTCGCCAAATCTTTGCGTATCGAACTGGCGCAGTTCCGTGAGCTCGCCGCCTTCAGCCAGTTTTCTACAGACCTAGATGCCGAAACGCGCCACCGTATCGAGCGCGGCCAGCGCCTGACAGAACTGCTCAAACAGCCGCAATACAGCCCTTATAGCATCTGGCAGATGTACGCCACCCTGCTGGCGGCATCCAATGGTGCCTTTGACCAAGTACCACTGGATAAAGTCAAAACCGCCCAGGCTAACCTCCTCATTGAACTCAAGCACGACCACGGCAAAGTCATGGATAAGATTAACAGCGGTGATGAGCCCGACGAAAAGGTTCAGAAACAGATAATCGACATCGCCAACAAAATTGCCGTTTCCTACAAGCCAGAAGACGCAAAGGCAGAGAAGTAGAGGATTAGATGGCTAATACGATAACCCTCAAGCGCCGGATAGGCTCCGTCAAAAACACCAAGCAGATTACCAAGGCTATGGAGCTGGTGGCTGCCAGCAAGATGCGCCGTGCCCAGGAGTATGCGCTAGCCGGCCGGGTTTACCGTGAATTCGCTTATTCCCTGTTGACTCGCCTGAGCGCCATCACTGAAGTCAACGAACACCCGTTGTTCGTGCAGCGTACGGTAAAGAGCCGTCTATATGTGGTCATCACCAGCAACGGTACGCTGGCCGGTGCCTACAACGCCAACATCATCCGTATGCTGACGCGCGCCATCCTGGCCGACCAGAAAGAAGGTATCAAGACGCAAGTAATCGCCATCGGCAAGCAAGGCGCCAAGTTTGCCCGCCGCGTGCAAGGCATCGACCTGTTAGCCGCCTATACGGAGATTCCGGACCATCCTGAGGCCAACGATGTCCGCTCCATCCTTGATACGGCCATAGAGATGTATCGTAGTAAGAATGTTGATGACGTCAAGGTCCTCTACACCCAGTTCAAATCCAACTTGGCCCAGGAAGCCACTGCCCTGTCGTTGTTGCCTGCCCGTTTTGACGCTACCGAGGAAGTTCCGAATTCGCTGAGCAATACCACGTTTGAGCCTTCCATTGAAGCCGTGCTGGACAGTGTCAGCGAACGGCTGCTGGAAGTCCAGGTCTGGCAAGCTCTGCTGGAAAGCCTGGCTTCTGAGCATTCTATGCGGATGATGGCCATGAAGAATGCCACTGACAACGCGACCGACCTGATTGACGACCTGACGCTAGCCTTCAATACGGCCCGGCAGGCGGCTATCACCCAGGAACTGGCCGAAATAACCGGCGGTGCGGAGGCAATCCAAAAATGAGCTCAAGACATGAACAAACTATAGATGTAGCCAAGTTAAGGGCTCTTCAGTTTCCGGACGTGGGCAGGACAGCTCTCGTTCTTACAGGCATAAGTCCAGATGAAGCAGCCCAACGACGGTTTGATGAAATAGAAAAGATTGTGCGCAGTGAAGCAATAGAGCAAGAAGGAGCAGCATAATGGCGACAGCGACTAAGGAAAAAGTGAACAAAAAAGGCAAGATAAGCCAGGTAGTCGGCGTGGTGGTGGATGTGGAATTCAGTAAGGACCACTTACCTGCCATCTATAATGCTCTGAGCGTAGAGCTGGACGGCAAAGAACTGGTGTTCGAGGTCGCCCAGCACTTGAGCGAATCATCCGTCCGTGCTGTGGCGCTTGGTTCTACCGATGGTCTGGAACGCGGCGCCGAAGTGGTAGATACTGGCGCAGCCATAAGTGTGCCTATCGGCGAAAAAACTTTGGGGCGCATGTTCAACGTGACCGGCCATCCTATTGACGACAAAGGCGGCACTTTCAAAGAGACCGCACCTATCCACCGCCAACCGCCCGCCCTCATCGACCAGTCCGGCAGCGTCGAGATACTGGAGACCGGTATCAAAGTCATCGACCTTATCGCTCCTATCACCAAAGGCGGCAAGGTCGGCCTGTTCGGCGGCGCCGGTGTGGGCAAGACCGTGCTTATCCAGGAGCTTATCAACAATATCGCCAAATTCCACAGCGGTTTCTCGGTCTTTGCCGGTGTGGGCGAGCGGACCCGCGAAGGTAACGACCTCTACGGCGAGATGAAAGAATCGGGCGTGCTGGACAAGACATCGCTGGTCTTCGGCCAGATGAACGAACCGCCCGGCGCCCGTCTGCGCGTGGGCCTGTCCGGCCTGACCATCGCCGAAGGTTTCCGTGATAAAGGCAGCGACGTCCTGTTGTTCATCGATAATATCTTCCGTTTCACCCAGGCTGGCGCCGAGGTATCCGCCCTGCTTGGCCGTCTGCCATCTGCCGTGGGCTATCAACCTAACCTTGCCCAGGAAATGGGCCAGTTACAGGAGCGCATAACGTCGACCCGCAAAGGTTCCATCACCTCCGTCCAGGCCGTCTATGTGCCGGCTGACGACCTTACCGACCCGGCTCCCGCGACAACCTTTGCCCATCTGGACTCCACCATAGTGTTGAACCGTGCTTTGACAGAGCTTGGGCTCTACCCTGCTGTCGACCCGCTGGATAGCTCCAGTACCATCCTTGATCCGGAAATCGTTGGCGAGGAGCACTATGAGGTTGCCCGCGAGGTCCAGCGCGTCTTACAGCGTTATAAGGACCTCCAGGACATCATCGCCATCCTTGGCATGGAGGAATTGTCGGACGATGACAAACAGACCGTCAACCGCGCCCGCCGTATCCAGCGCTTCCTGACCCAGCCGTTCTTCGTGGCGGAAGTCTATACCGGACATGCCGGCAAATACGTTGCCCTTAGCGATACCATCGCCGGTTTCCGCGAGATTCTGGATGGAAAACACGACGAACTGCCGGAAAGCGCCTTTTACATGAAGGGCGACATTTCCGAAGTCGCAAAGGCGAAGTAAAAGGATAATCGTACATGATACATTTTCAGTTAGTCAGCCTTGGCGGCGTCAAGCTTGATACGGAAGCATATGAAGTGTTGCTGCCGACGCTTGATGGCCAGATAGGCGTGTTGCCCGGCCATATGCCGCTTATCAGTGCTGCTACGAACGGTGTGGTAAGCGTCCGCCACCAGGCTTCAGACAAAGACGATACGATGGACCATTTCGCTATCAGCGGCGGTGTCATAGAGGTTGCGGATGACACGCTGCGCGTATTGGTGGACGAAGCCGACCATGCCGATGAGATAAGCGAAGCCGAGGCCCAGAAGGCGTTCGAACTGGCCCAGAAGATGAAAGCCGAAGCCAAAGACCAGGTGTCGCTGGAACATGCCCAGAGCCTGGTTGACCGTAGTGCCGTACGCCTTCAGGTGGCCGGCCTCAAACGCCGCCGCCGTAGCTGATTTACAGATAGGATGTGATTGATTTCACAGACATTCTGTGATATATTGCACATACTTAGCCATGCTAATCCGCGAGGGTTAGTAACGATTAAATAAAGCGATAAGCCTCATGCCTCTCAAGTTACTTGATTCCAATGTCTTTAAGTTTTCAAAAACCCGGCGTCCAGCCGAATTATCTCTGTCGCGCTATTTTCCAGCCGGTACCTATTATTTCTACGGCTACCCCAGTGGCGATGCATCCGGCTTTTTGAACAAGGTTCCGCCTGCAGTCGAAGAACTGGTCGCCGCCCGTCCTTTGGTGTGTGCGGGCGACCATGTACAGGTAGTTAGCTTCGCAAACGCTGCAAGTCCCGATACGCTACAATTTATCAGTTCGCAACCAGGTCTCCCGATGCTTCCAGAGGAACGCAGGACTGTCTTGTCCGCTGCTATACGTGCGAATATTACAGGTGCAGCACGCAACCGGCTTGTCAAACAAGACCTGAAGCAATTAGTGCCGGCCGGTAGCCTGGTCATGGCCCAACCCTTCCTGGACGAAGACATGGGCCATCTCTACCAGATACCGCCTCAGCTCACCAACTGGCTGAATGATAAAAAGAACATGGAGAGCTTCATACCTGCCGCGTTGCTTGCCCAGCGCTATGCGGCCTTTGAAAGCGGCCAAACGTTCAGTAAAGACCGGCGGCCATGGACATTGCCATGCGTGGTCAAAGTGTCGTCCTCAAGTGCTGGGGACGGGGTTTATCTATGCAAAGATAACGGCGTGCTGCAAGCGGTCAGGAGCGCACTAAAAGATGCGACCGGGACGGTCATCGTCGAGCGCTACATTGAAGCCCAGGCCAATTACGGTATCCAGTTCGGTATCCCGCAGAATCCGGCTCTTCCCATTGACATCATCGGTGTTAATGAACAGCTGACCACTCCTGAGGGTGAGTTCATAGGCGGAGTCATTGATACTGCGAATGATTATAAGGAACTCGAAACAGTCAAACAGCAGCTGCTTTCGCACATCTTGCCGGAAGTGCGCAAAATGGGCTGGTATGGAGTGGGGTGCGTTGATGTGCTGGTGAGCCCTATCGGGCAGCCTTTCATCATTGATTGCAACTTCAGGATGACCGGGATGACGGCATATCTGATGCTGGCAGCCAATAAGCGGATAAGCGGGTCCATGATGAGTTTCAGCGGCGAATATAAGGGTTCACTTGCCAAGCTGCAGGAGACTATCGGCCATATCAGCCGGCAAGACCGCACGGAAATACCTATGCACATCATCACCTTGACCGAGCAAGATGGCGCATGCCGGTTCAACGCGGCTATATCATTCCGCCAATCCGCTGACCTGTCTGATTCTGCCAGCCGGCTGCTTCAGGCTGGTGTCGCCTCAAAAGCATTGGAATTGTTCGCCTGAAAAGTCCCTACCAGTCCTTAGGGTATTGATTTCTTGACGACTCACATCTATTCTTAGCGCATAACAAAGGAGGATCTTACTATGTTCGGTCGTCAAAAGATAGCAATGATAATCGCCGAGTTCATTGGCACGTTCAGTTTGGCAGGAGCCGTTTTGGCCATGTCAGGCCGGACATCGTTCCCTTTCTTCGCGGCCCTTATTGCGGGACTTATCTACGGATTGATGGTACTTGTCATCGGGTCGGCCTCGGGCGCGCATCTTAATCCGGCCGTCACGGTCGGCATGTGGACGGTTCGCAAGATTGGTACCGCCACCGCGGTCGTATATATCGTCGCGCAGACGCTCGGCGGGCTTGCCTCCTGGGCGTTCAACGGGTATCTGCTGGATGCTCCGTTGAAGAATATGGTCGGCCATAAGTTTGTCACGCGTGTTCTCGTTGCAGAAGCCGTCGGCGCACTGATTTTCGCGTTCGGCTATGCTTCGGCCGTGTACCAGAACTATAAGGGTCTACGCCGGGCCGCCACCATTGGCGCTTCGCTTACCTTGGGCATACTGCTAGCGACATTCGCCAGTAACGGTATCCTTAACCCTGCGCTTGCTATCGGCGTTCGCTCCTGGGGCCTTGCGTATGTGGTCGGCCCGTTGGTCGGGGCGGTAGTCGGTGTGAATCTATATGCCCGTCTGTTCGCGCCGGCACCGGCAGTGTCCAGGGCTGCCGTTCGGAAACCAGCTAAAAAGCCTACTGTTAAAAAAAGCTCCCGTCGTTAAACCTTGCCGCCTAGCAAGTCATCTTCAAAGGCCTTTATGCCTTCAGCGGTGGCCGGGTATCTGGTAGTATCCGGAAAATCCAGTTTAGTAACGCGTTGCCAGACGGCTTCAATCAAGCCTTCCAGCCGTAACAAGTCGGCTGATTCCGGCTTGAGGCCGAGTACTCGCTGCGTTGGCTTTTCGGCCTCTAGATAGAGCATTTGGGCACTGATGTCCTTGGTGTTAGCAAAGCGACCACTATTACTCATGAGCAGACAATAGAAAAGCAACTGCGTCTTATGGCGCCAGGCCTTAACCATTTTTGTCTTATCTTTGGTCGCAAAGCTTGCCAAAGCCTTTCCGGTTTTATAGTCACTGACGACAAGCTCGTCGTTTTGATTTATACGGTCCAGCTTGCCCTTGATACGGGCATGCTTCAGTACGATGTCGTTAACTTTTTGCTCAGCCAGACCGCCCTTAGGAATTGACAGATTATCTTTATCAAACAGGCTCCCCAGTAATTTAACGCCGCGGGTTTTATAATGCTCGTAGTCCGGGGGAGCCAGGTGTTCTTCTTGTAGGGCGGTCTCGAAGCGGTCAAGCACTGTGACCAATCTTAGCTGGCTTGTGTTGACGAGACGCTGGGCCGTTTCCAGGGCGGCGTGGACTGCTGTGCCGTAGCTGCCATTTGCTGAGCGCGGTGTCGGCAGCCTCAGCAAGTGGCGCTCTAAGAAGCTAGCCGGCCCCGCCTCGGCAACGTTCAGAAAATCAATCAGTGCCGTGGGGCTAAGTGAAAATTGTTCCAGCCTATCGTGCAGAAGCGCTTGCAGATC
>DATIHP010000016.1:0-2385 GCA_035480495.1 Saccharimonadales bacterium (SeqCode) | reverse complement strand
GTCCAGATTCTCAAAAATATTCAGACGTTCCGGGTTGTGCCACCGGCGCATGGCTTCGGTGCGCAACAAAACACCCTGCAGGAACTTGATATATACACTGCCAAGCTGGATGAATGTCTCATAGATGTCATGATACATCTGGTCCCGCTTGCCGCGTTTGTTCAAATAGTATGAATGCGTGATAAGACGTGCTAACTTGGCGGTCCGGTTGCGCTTTATGGCAGCGATGCTTTGGCTAGACATGCACCCAGCCCCTATTTCTGACCGGCTTCGGCACTAATCTTTGCTTGTGAAAAAAAACCATCATCTTATCTCCAAAAATTATCAAGACAGGCCGATTACTTCTTGCCAAAACCAATAAAAAACAGCATGACCGTGCAGACCATGACAGCGATATAGAGTTCAAATACTTCGCTCGCGCTGTGCCTCGTCAGCGCCATCAGAATAACGGCTACCCAGATAAGTAGGATGGTAAGAAAGATGGAAGCATAACGCACGAGCTTATTATATCATAAAAAAACTATATGGCTACGCCTGCCTGGTCAAAAACAGGGGACTCAGCTATAATTGCGCAGTCTTCAAGCTTTTCAAACCAAGGAGTCTGCCTGGCCGCTCCGACTGTTTGAAAAGCTAAGAGGAAGAACCGATATAGGTTGGAGCTAAGCAAATACTTTGCTCACGGAAACTGGTAATCGGTTCTGACATCGGGGTGTGGCGCAGCCTGGTAGCGCGCGCGGTTTGGGACCGTGAGGTCGAAGGTTCAAATCCTTTCACCCCGACCAGCTCAGTTTTCAACTTCAGCTTCCGCGAAACAGCAGAAGCTGTTTTGCTTTCAGTTTTCGTGAAAAGCCTCGCTTTTCCGTTCAAAGAATCCTCTCTTTGAACGGTTTTGGTTACAATAGGAGGATATCGGGGATTAGCGCAGCCTGGTAGCGCGCCGCGTTCGGGACGCGGAGGTCGTGGGTTCGAATCCCGCATCCCCGACCAGTTTGATAGAATAGCTGCAATGGTCTTTATAATTTTGAACCTTCTTGTGCTGGCTATTGCCGCATTCGTCTGCGAATCCCTTTGGCGCTCTCAAAAACTTAGCAGTGAAAACTCCCGGAAATTCATGCATATCTTCGGTGGTATGTTGTGCGCATCTTGGCCTTTGTATATTTCGTGGGCTGGAATCCAGCTTTTAGTGGGTATCATAATCTTTGCCATAGTCTTCTTACGTTTAACGGGTACGGCGCGCAGTTTCTTTGCGGTCAAACGCCGCACCGTGGGCGATATACTTGGCCCGCTGACAATAGGTATTTTGGCATTTTTCAATCCACCGGTAGTGCTGTTTTCCTTGGTTGTTTTACATGTCACACTAGCCGATGGTATGGCCGCAGTAATAGGCGCTCGTTTTGGCGAATCAACTGGCTACTCCGTATTAGGATATAAAAAATCAATAGCAGGGACTCTGACCTGTTTTATGTTTTCATTTTTCATCATGGTGGGTACGTTCATATTCGGTCATTTCAGCGGCAAGGTACCTATAGAGAGCCTGTTCGTGATACCGCTCATCGTTACTCTGGTGGAAAATATCAGCGTAATGGGTATAGATAATACACTGATTGCACTGGCCGTCGGGCTGCTTGCAAAAGCCTTTAATTTTTACTAATGGTACGGGCAGACTTGAAGCTGCCGTGGGCGCGAAGTGCGTTGAAGATGACCATAATATCGACCAGTTCTTGGACGGCAGCTCCATAAACCGGCTTGAAGCGGCCGGTGGCAAAGACTCCCATCAATCCCAGGCTGATTAATATTCCTACCAGAATACTTTGGTTGGCTATGAAGAATGTCCGCTTAGCTATGGCGACACCTTCCGCTACCTTATTGATGTCATCGGGCAAAATGACGATATCGGCGGACTCGCTAGCCGCGGTCGAACCGCGGGCTCCTAAAGCGATACCGACGTCGGCTGCCGTCAAGACTGGCGCATCATTAACGCCGTCCCCGACGAAAGCGACAGGCTTGAACTCTACAGCTTCAACCGCCCTGATTTTATCGCCGGGCAGGCAATCCGCTACGACCGTCTCGATAGATAACCGCGAGGCAATTGCCTGGGCGGCCGCCTTATTATCACCGGTCACCATCAGGGTGTGGCGTATACCAAGCCGTTTTAAGAGGGCTAACATGTCTTTGCTCTCAGGCCGCAGCTCATCCGTGAAGCTGATGACTCCAATCAGTTCGCCGTTCAGGGCTACATATGTCGCTGTTTCTTTAGATTGAGTCCTATCAATGTCTTTTGGCAGGCTTACTCCATTATCCTTGATGAAAGACAGCCGCCCGACCAAAATATCATTACCTTGGAGCCGTCCACTCAGACCTTTGCCCGACATCTCTTTGACCTGT
>DATIHP010000015.1:0-3839 GCA_035480495.1 Saccharimonadales bacterium (SeqCode) | reverse complement strand
ATGGAAGACGGTTCGGTAGACAGCAGGAAGCTGACACAATTTGCCGAGGAAACAGCGTTGGACCCTGCCGCTGCTGCTATCATCAATGCCTATGTAGCCGACAGTCCCATAGTCCACAGCTCTACCGCCTAGAACTAAAATTATGCGGCTTATGCTAAACTGCCTATAAAGAAGGAGACCAAACATGGAACCGCAGAATGCACCGGCCCAGCCAATGTCGTTCGAACCGCCCCAGAAGCCAAAGGCCGCAAAAAGCAAAATGGCTGCCAAAAAAATACTGATGGTACTACTCATCATCGCACTGGCCGCCGGCGGGGCAGCGGCATATTGGCTGCGTGATAAAAGCGCTAAGAATGAGCAGAAACAGCAGGCAGCCGCCATCGTGAAACTTAAACAACAGATAACAGATACCCAGAAAGAATTGGACGCCGAAAAGGCCAAGAACGCCCAGGCTGCCGCCACGCCGGCACCAAAGGTCGTCACACCGCCGTCAGCTGCAGCGATTGAGAGCATCAAAGCCTCCATTACCTCGGGCAATACTGCCGCCTTGCAGGGCTATATGGCATCGACGGTCTCCGTCATCATTGCCGCCAGCGAGGGAATTGGCAACCGGACCCCGGCCCAAGCCGTGGCAGACATCACTTCATATATCAAGAACGCCACCGCTCCCTGGAATTTTGCCCTGCCGGCAGCTACACTCACCACTTACCGAGCCGGTTTTTACGGCCAATATTTCCCAACCAGCGCCGTCGTTGGCAAGTCTGCTGATGATATGGTCATATCATTCTCTTTCAATGACAGCGGCAAGATAAGTACCGTGTTCATGGCTGCCAAAGCCAGCCTGCTCCAATAAAACGACCCATTCTATGTAGAACGGGCTGCATTGGATGATTTGAATCGCTCAATTTATATCGCACAAGATATATTTAAGCCGAAATCATTCACCAAACATTCTGTTTATACGAACTGTTTGGCCATAGCCTTTACATAAGCGCTATAATGGTTGTATAGCAGTAAAATAGACATCTCAAAGGAAAAACATGGCACACTATGAGACCGGCACGCTTTCTACGACTGAGCGAGTTAAGTTGCGCGAGGCGGGAGTATATGGCGTACTGCATACCGCGTTGGAGCAACAGTTGGAGACACCGCTTAAATGGGTGACAATCAGGACGGCGCAAAGAGTCAAAGAACGGGTGCAGAGAGGGACTGAGCGGCCGGATGGCACGGATCAGTACGAACAATATATGGGAATCGGAGTCGTCGCGTGCGACGAGGACGGTATGGAGAAGCCGCTTACCTTGAGAGTTGACCGCGAAAGCTCCTGGGGTCTGGATGGCGACCTGGGGGAAGAGGGAGAGCAGCACAAATTAGTCGGCGGTTTTGCTGAAGAAGTTCCGATTAGAGAAGTGGATGCGACCAAGCTATCTAATACTTTCAAAGCTTTGAAATACGCCGACCATATAGGCCACGCGGCTTTATACGTATTACCAGAGAGCACCCACGTGCCTCACGCTGCCTAACCCCTTCAGTCTTTTCTCAGCCGTCTACGCTAGCCTGAGGCCAGGAGGTTCATATTATGGTCTTACAACAAGTCGCACAAACTTATTTTAAAGAGCCCGGTTTCCGCCATATGCAGGGCGGATATTACGGGCCCGGAAGGCTGATAGGCCCACTCATATTCCTGTTACTGGTGCTGGTCGGTATGCTACTGGCCTATAAGGCGTTTACCAAACACCACATCGTTTCCGCGCCGCGCCAGCCGCTTGATATCGCCAAAGAGCGTTATGCCAAGGGCGAGATAAGCAAGGAAGAATTGGCTGACATCAAAAAAGAACTCAAAAACTAAACAGCCAGGTCGACAGATACCAGCAAGCTAGTTGTCCACAGCTTACAACAATACTGCTGTAGCCTGCACAACGGTATTTATTGACAAAGAATGGAGCCAAGGCATATAGTCATGCTCAGTCACTGTGAGGTGATTAGTAATGATTCTAGCAATAGGATTATTACGGCAAAAAGGAGCCCGTAAAACGGCTTCTTTTTGTTATGATATGCGGATGGATACCTTACCGACGCGCCACTACTTGCAGGACATAGCCC
This sequence comes from Saccharimonadales bacterium (SeqCode), assembly GCA_035480495.1. Taxonomy (GTDB): domain Bacteria; phylum Patescibacteriota; class Saccharimonadia; order Saccharimonadales; family DATIHP01; genus DATIHP01. The sequence continues at coordinate 1,736 of DATIHP010000015.1, read as the reverse complement.
GGGTGATGGGCAAAGTACAGCAGACCTATCTGCCAGCAGAGCCGCATGATTGGCACCGAGGACTTGTGATAAACGGCGGACTGCGCACTGCACCGCTACCCGGCACCGCTGCGGTGATACTGAATATGCAGCGGGGAACTGTCAGTGTGGCGGAACATACCTGGCAGCTGGGCAAGACTTCGCCGCAAGAGCTGATGACAGGCTTAAAAGGATGGCTAGCAGCCCACCATATTGAAAAGATACCGGAAGAACCGGAGCTGACCGGAGAAGCCGCTTACGAGCACGAACAGGCTATACATATAAGTCAGATGCTTGCATGGACGGGCGATGTACTCGGTGAAGTCAAAGCCCCGATAAAAGAAGGGATGACCAGCCCGATATTGCTATTCCCGCATCATTTTGATGTGTCACTGGTGTGGTTTCCTTACAAAGATGACAGACAGGTCAGTTTTGGCTTTTCCTTCGGCGATGAACATATCGAAGGGCCATACTTTTATAGCAGCGCCTATCCGGAACCGGCCGGTTTTACCGATAGGAACTTACCCGGCGGTGCGTATTGGCATGACAAAGGTTTCCGCGGGGCAGTCCTGTTGTACGATATCGCACAGCGTTCCAAAGAGCCCCGTGCTACCGTTATGGCATTCTGTAAAGCCATGGCGTCGCATGCGAAGGAGGCGTTTGAAGTATAATCTCGTAGACAAACTGTTCAGGGACAAAGACTACAAATTCGCTATTCTCCAGGTCCCCAATGTCCCTTTGTGCCTATGGGCCGCCGCGGCACTGGGAGCGCACTTCCTGCCTCAGGCAAGCTGGCGGCACGCCAGCGGCTGGGTTGCCACGCTTGCACTCCTAATCTGGTCGCTGCTGGAAATCTATAACGGCGCCAGCCTGTTCCGGCGCTTGGTAGGAGCCGGCGTCTTACTGGCCATCATCCTAAACAGAATTTAGATAACAGGCGGGGTTTCCGGCGGGGACTCCTTAATGATAAAGTCCGAACCGACTTTTTCGCGGCGGGCTAAGAGCAGTAATGGCAGCGATAAGAGTTGTACGCCGGCACCAACGACGTACGAGGCGCCGTACCCATGCAGGTCAGCTACCTTACCAAGTCCCGGCTGGATAACGACACCACCGGATGAACCTAACAGATTATCGGAAGACAGTACGGTAGCGCGCTGTTCGGAGGGGATAAGATCGTTCAGATAGGCCTGGCGGATAGGACTGACAGCTGCAAACACGATGGCCCAGATGACTAAGATGACCAGCGCGAGCCAGAAGACCGAGACGATACCGATACAAGCCAATGCTCCGGCGCTTAGGACGGTACCGGTGAGCAGAACCGAGGTACGCCGCTTGAAAGCTCTACGGATGTACGGTACCAGAAAGCCGCCGGCCACCTGTGCACCGGCCACGATGGCTGCCGCCAGTCCCGCGATAGCATAGGAGCCGGTCTTGCCGTACAGCTGCAACAGATATGGTTGCATGGCGTAAAAGGCATAGAAACCGACGCCGGCACTGAACGGTGCGGCCAGCATGACCCATCTGACCGGCGGTTTACGCAGGCCATGGTCAAAGGATGCCTTGAGGATTTTGCGCATCTCCTTGCCGACGGATTCGCCCTTGCGCGGCGTGAAGCCCTCATCGTGCATCAGTACGAAGGCGACGATGAACGTAATGACAAGCATAGCCGCCCGCATGAGATACGGTACGCCCAAGTTGGTGACCTGAGCGATGACACC
>DATIHP010000014.1:0-10038 GCA_035480495.1 Saccharimonadales bacterium (SeqCode) | reverse complement strand
GACTCGAACCGGCAACCTTTTCGTTAACAGCGAATTGCTCTACCATTGAGCTACTCCGGATTATTGGTAATGGAGACAAACCTACGGTTTTTCTCATCGCGCCGGGCTTGGAATGAATCCAAGTCTCGGGCTGCTCTTTTCCCTTTTAGCCTGAGTATTAACCTCTTCCACCACGAAAACTTTATGGGCCGGATAGGCGTTTCCTCATATTTCATCATAGAGTCCGGGTATTAAGTAGTTTCCAGGTACGATTGCCAGGCTCAAAACTTAAACGGTACAGCTTTTGGCCATCCGTCATGTTGAATATCTGGATAAGGTCTTGCCCTTTCTGCACCAGGCAGCGCAGCCCGTTTTCCAGAAAGCTAAGTTTCTGGCCCTCAAACTCTATTTGCCGGGGGAAGCAGCGGCTGTTAGTGAAGTAAAAGGCGGTGACGTCAACATCTTTCATATACGACTCCTTGAGAATTTTAGTATTATAAAAAATTCAGCGTAAGAGCAAACTCTTAGCCGGAACGGATTAGAAGAGAGCTGCCCCGGTAAACCGGGCAAACCGTTCATTGCCTGGTCATTACAGAGAGCTGGAGTTGTATATAGGCTCGCAGGGACCGAAGTGTGCTTGCCAAGTCGTTCATAAAGCCTGGGGGTGGAAATCCGCCTTAAGCGAAAGTACCCGCATGACTGCTAGCAGTATAAACCCTGCCAACTACTTGTCTGCAAGTACTGTGACAAAAACCACAACCATAGACTGATAAGACGGCCTAGTTCAATTGGAGTTGTTCCAGGAACGTGGCGAGCTCTTTGGGGGTTATCTCTGCCTTGACGATGTAGCCGTCGGCCTGCGCCTCTATGGCGGCCCGGCTCTCTGGGTCCAGTTCCAGATTAGTGGTGATAATAATCTTGGCTTTCAGGTCTGGGGTCTCTTTGACGTCGCGCAGGCGCCGCAGAATTTCTGTGCCGGTAAGATTAGGCAGCATAATATCCAGCAGTATGATGTCATATTGGTTGGATTTAGCTTCTTTAAGAGCTTCCTCACCGTCCAGGACTACTTTGACCTCATAGCCGGCCTTACCCAAGGTACGTACGTACAGTTCACTGATGAACTGTTCATCCTCGATGATAAGGATTTTCTGATTGCGGCTAGGGGCTGGTTGCTGTTCGTCCATATTATCTCCGGTACAGTGAATGGTTCTTTATCCAGCCGTGGGCCGTACGGACCATATCGTCCTTATTATTACCGCTTTTCAACTCGTCGGCAAGCATACTGTACGGTTTGAGTGTGAAGCCGACGGTCGTGCCTTGGCCTTCTTTGGATTTGACCCAGATATCGCCGCCATGCGCGTTCACGATGGCCTTGCTGAGATAGAGGCCGAGGCCCGTACCGCTGACCTGGGCTTTGTTGCGATGATTGCGATGGAACTTTTCAAACAGACTGGGAATGACGCTGGTGGGGATACCGACACCTTTGTCCTCCACGGTCGTTTCAACCAGTCCGTCCTTGGTCTTATAAGCCTTGACCTTGATGTCTTTGCTGGTGCCGCTGTATTTCAGGGCGTTATCTAACAAGTTGCAGATGACTTCGTAGATGGTGACGCGGTCCGCCGCCACGCTTGGCAGATCTGCCTGTATGTCGTAGCTGATGGTCTTGCCTTGTCCGGCGCCGCGGATGGCCATATCCTCACCGGCGTGGCGCACCAGCTTGTCCCAGCTTTCTTCGCCGAGTTTTACTGTCAGTTGGTTGCCTTCTATACGGGCTACATTCAGGATATTGTTCACGAAGGCAGCCAGCTGCTGGGCCGCGGCATGCATCTGGTGCATGAAGCCGGTCAGTTCCGCATCCAACTTACCTTCCAACTCTTCTTCAAAGACTTCAATGTAACCGCGCATCATAGTCAGCGGCGTACGTAGTTCGTGCACAGCCAGCGCGATGAAACTGAGCGATTGGTCGTCCTGGGCGTACTCCTGCGTGCGGTCGAATAGTGTCACGATGAACTCGATGCCGGTGGTGCTGTCCCGATTATAGTAACCCGCCATGTCGCATTGACGGTACGCACCGCTATCATCCTTTAGGCGCAACCGTACCCGCCGCCAATAGGCGGAATCGGTCACTTTGTTGTCCTGACAGTCCTTAACCCAGCTCTCCAACGTGAAATCATTGGGGAACTCCAGATCAACCGCATCAAACAGCGGTTTGCCGAACAGCTGCGAGCTCTCGAGCCCGCAGTATGCCAAGGCGGCTTCACTGCCAAAAGTGACTACCTGCTGTTTATTGAAGACGAACAATGGCAGCGGCAGATGGTTCAGGATATCGCTGGCCTGGGTCGCCTCGCGTTTATGTTCGGCCATCAGCTTGTTGTCCTGCAGACTGGCCACCTGGTAGAGCTGGTATACCAGATTGGTCACATATTCGCGTCCGATGCGCAGGTCTTCGGTCTTGGGCGCACCGACACTGTTTTCGCTTGGAGAGACATGTAGGATGCTCTTGCCTAATGCTTCAAGCGGTATCTGGGCGAAGAAACCTGCCGACCACCCGACCAGGAAAGACCACAGTGCGCTGCAGACCACGAAGAATATGGCCACTAAGAAGCCGGATACGATTGATAGCTGCAACGCACCCCAGCAGCCGAAGCCGATTCCCAGCTGCCCGATGAGTGCCATAAGCCAGACGCGGCCGCGGATTTGGTCAGTAGCTTTTTTCAAGTGTTCCATATAAGGAATTTTCAGGGGGCGTAACTTACATCGGTAGCAGCGCCCACCACGCTGATCCATGTCTGTCCGGCATTGAGGGCCATCGGCGAGCCGTTGCCATCAACGAAACGGAACTGTTCCTTGTCACTGGCTTTGGACCAGGTGCCCTGGACAACCATCGCGTCCTGGAAGAAGTAGGCCGTACCGCTGCCGATGGTGGCATAGGTCGTATGTATGCCGTCGGGGTCAAGGCCTTTCGGCATCACCAGAGCTATGACCACCTTGGGCTTTATCTGTTGGCCGCTGCGCTCGTCCGTATGCGGCGTGCCGCCCTCGCTCCGCAAGTAGCTGTTGCTGGCGGCATCATAATCATAGTGGGCATTGTAGAGCGGTCCGGATATGGCGAAATCAATCGACTTGGCAGTGGGTGAGGCTACCGGTTTGTCTGCCTTGCGCAGAAAGCCGGTGAAATTGCTGCTGGTGTAGCCTTTGCTTTTCTCAAGATCAAGCAAGCTGGCCAAACTTGTATAGACATTATGCGGCGCGTAGCGCTCGGTAATCCGATGGTAAGCCCCGCTGTTGTAGAACTGGTCCAGGTCCTTGACTCCCTGGGTGCCGATATTATCCAACGCCTCAGCACTGCCGCCGACATGGGCCACGGCCGCGTCAAAACCCTGCAACCATTTTATGTAGTATGGCCGCACGCTGCGGACCGGCCCGACATAATCCGGCTGAGCCTCCTGGAACAGTGTCAAGAAACGGGTGATGCCCCCCTCGGCGACTGCCTCAAAGACCACACCGGCGTCTTTCAGGCCTGATTGCGGACGCGCGTCGGGGCTGTTCTCTATCATGATGGCAGTGACAGGTAGCAGGTTGTCTTCAACCGGGACGATGACACCGGTCAGATGCGACGGTTCGGTGGTCGGTTTCGGGGGAACTTTCTTTTCCTCCTTTTTGACTACCAGAGCCGGCTTGGAGGGGTTCTTGTGCAGCAGTTTGTATCCACCGCCTGCCAACAGCAAGATGATAATCGCGCCGGCGGCGCCGGCGATGATTTTCTGCCTCTTAGTCAGGCCGCTCCACCAAGCTTTGATAGGTATAAAAGGATTGGGCAGCGATTTACGGTTTTTAGGCTTTTTGCTGTCTTTGGGCGCCGCATCAGGTCCATTGGCCAAATCTATCACCTCTTCTTCCCGGGCGACTTCTTCGGGGGGTTTGAACGATACAGGGTCTTTGTCGGACTGCATATCTGAATCGGGCCGTTTGGAACCACGGGTGTTAGCAACCATGAGCACTATTGTACATTATGAGACACGCATGCGCAGCCCCTAGGCAAGCGCCGCTGGCTATAAGGCCTTCAATTGTGCATCTATCCTGCGCAGGCTGGTATCTTTGCCCAGGACCGCCAGGGTTTCTGCCAGGCCCGGGCTGGCCGCTGCCTGTGTGGTGGCTATGCGTATCAGACTGAAAAGTACGACCGGCTTCTGCCCTGTCGCTTCAATCAGTCCGTTCAGCCGTTTGGTCAGGTCATCCAGGCTGAAATCGCTTTGCTCCAAAGCTGCTTTGGCTTGTTCAAGCAGATTCTTCAGCACGTTTTTTTCTAGCTTCTTCAATTGTTTATGGCCGCTTATAAGCTCTGCATCCGCAGGCAAATCCTTGAAGAAAAACTCTGTCAAGGCCGGTAGTTCACCCAGATATTTAAGGCGCTCCTGTACGAGCGATAATACTCTTTGCCTGTAAGCGGTATCAAAACCCGCCATATCACCGAAATAACCCTCGGCAAACTTGTACAACTTCTCAAGCGGCATCTCACGGATGAAATGACCGTTCACCCACTTTAGCCGGGATTCATCAAAATGTGCCCCGCTGCGCTGTACCTTATCAAGACTGAACTTCTTGATAAGCTCAGCAACCGTAAAGACCTCCTGCTGGGTGCCATCGTTCCATCCGAGCGTGGCGATAAAACTGATAAGCGCCTCCGGTAAATAGCCTTCACTGACGTATTCCAGGATATCCTTCGCGCCGTCCCTTTTACTGAGTTTTTTTCTGCCCTCGGGATTCATTATATGCGGCATGGTGGCTAGGATGGGCCGTTCAAGCTCCAACGCTTCATAGAGATTCAGATAGTTTGGGACGCTGGCCAGGAATTCCTGGCCGCGGATGACATGCGTGATATGCATCTCGACGTCATCCACGATATGCGCGAAATTGTAGGTCGGGAAGCCGTCAGACTTCACCAGGATGAAGTCGTCTATCACTTCCGGACCGGTGGAAAGGCTGCCCATCACCGTGTCTTCCCAAGCGTAGTCTGTAGGTTCTGATTTAAAGCGAAGCGGCTGGTTGCCGTCCCACTGCGGCGGCTTTTCTGGACGGTGGTTCCTATAGAGGAACGGCTGCTTGTCCTTTTGGGCTTGGTCACGGAAGGCCTGGACCTCCTCTGTGGTGTACGGATCGGCATAAGCCCTGCCCTGTCTGTAAAGCTTTTCCGCCCACTTCTTATATATGTCGAGGCGCTCGCTTTGGCGGTAGGGACCATATGGCCCGTCTGTGTCGGGTCCTTCGTCATAATCCAGGCCAAGCGTCCGCAGGCGGTCCGTTATGTGCCGGGCAGCCCCAACCACTTCTCTGGAGCGGTCAGTATCCTCGAGCCGTAGGATGAATTGTCCGTCGTTTTGTCTGGCTACCAGCCACGCGAACAAAGCGGTCCGGATACCGCCCACATGCAGATAACCGGTCGGGCTTGGCGCAAAACGGGTTCGTACTGTCATCTGTCACATTCTACGATAACAGATATTTTTTAGCTATCGCTTACTGATATGGTTGGCAATCGCCAACGCGAACACGGTCAGCGTCAGCCCGCCGATTGCAAGGACGCCGGCCAACTCTCCCGGATCATGCAGTGGCGCCCGATTGGGTTGTTGCTGGGTCTGAGCGGTCGTCTCCTGTGTTGGCTGGATATCAGTGATACCACGCACTAGGCTGACTCCCTCAACGCTAGAGATAAATTCAAATCCGGTTCCTGACATAGATAAATACCCTATTACATATTACGTAATTTGTCAAACCCGGCCGATGAGAGGGTATACTCCTCTCACATGGTCAGAGGCTATTCGCGATGCTTTGCAACTGGTCGCTGTTCAGCTGGGAGTTACCTTCTATACGGTACCAGATACCACTGTCAACCCACGTGGCGTTATTATCATACAGATAGACCGTCTTGCCTTTGGGATAAACGGTCTGATTATTAGGGTGTATCTTGGCAACATAGTCGCTCAGAAGTGTCTGGCTGTTCCAGGAAGTAGTACTTTGGACGAGTCGGAAGGCACGGCTGTCACTGTTCGAGTGATAGCTGACGATAATCTGCCCCGGTGAATAAGCGATGGAATCGCTCAAGGAAAAACCGGCTGGCGTATAGCCCGGCAGGCTGCCGTGGACTCCGGAGCGAACGGCAGCGAGACGCATATTCAGGTTCGGCAGGTTCTGGTAGGCGAAGAAACCGCCGATGAGCAGGCCAGCCAATACAAGCGCACCGGTGCTGAGGATACGCGGGCTGATATGGAGTCGATTGGCAACGCGGATATGACGCTTCGGTCTTTTGAGCTTGGCTTCTTCATGGCTTGTGGCGCGGCCTAATCCGCGGGCCAGAGGGTCCATCGTCTCCACGCTTGCAGCCGGTGCGGACTGCAGCCGCAAGGCCTGGGCTGACGCCGTCGGCTGCATAGTTGCCAAGCGTACGGGGGTTACGTCGGTGTTGAAGCGCCGCACCAGGGCATTCTTGGCTACGGCTTGGGCGTGCGCCAGCCGGGATGGAGATACAATCTTTGAAGCTTGTGACTGAGCGGTTTTTTTAGGTGCTGCAGCTTGTGCAGTTGAAACAGACTTATGTTGGGCAGGTCTTTTGACGACGGTGCGCATAAGTGTCTTGGACTTTTCAACCCGTCGCCCCAGCGATTGACTTTGGCCTCGGCTGGTCATGGTCACTGCGCGCACGAAACCGTCTATGCTCTTGCGTCTGCGCGAAACAGGCGGCATTGAGGGGTTAGAGGGAATGGACGGGACGCTAAGTTTTTTGCCGGTAGCGGCATCATAGCGTTGCCCATTTAGCTCAATAACATGTTGTTTGCCCACGATTTCCCTCGGCATTAATAGATTTGAATGGCAATAGATATCTTAGCGCTAGTTGCTACTCCTTGCAAGCGAAGAGAACCCATTAAGCCCGGCCATGAAATAGAATTTTATGGGCATGAGGCTATATAATGGACAGCGTCCATGGACTTCCTCAATCCTAAGAAAAAACGTGCTCATCTTATCCGGTTGTACATCGGCTACGCTTTGATGGCGGTGGCCTTGATAGCCGGGACGCTCATCCTGGTGTTCAGTGCGTATGGGTACGACATTGACCACAAAACAGGCGGGATTATCCAAAACGGCCTGGTTATCCTTGATGCGCACCCGGAGGCGGCCTCAATCATTGTCAACGGCGTCAACAAAGGGACGACCAGTAACCGACTGGTGATACCGGCCGGCCAATACAGTGTTGAGTTACAGTCTAACGGCTATAGGACATGGAAACACACATTCAACCTTGAGGGCAGTAGCATAGAGCAGCTTGTCTATCCTTTCTTGTTCCCTTCCAAACTGGCCACCAAATCCGTACAAGATTATGCAGCCGCTCCCGCGTTTGCCAGCGAATCGTCCGATAGGCACTGGCTTATCATTCAGGTACCCGGTTCAGATAATAATTTCAGCACGGTCGATCTGACCACCGCCAAACATCCGACAACAGCCTTCAGCCTTCCTTTGGATGCGTTGACTTCTACACCCGGTACTAGCAGCTTTGAACCGGTGGAATGGGCGGGTGATAATGTCCATCTGCTGCTCAAACATGTCTTTGCCGGCGGCACCGAGTTCATAATGCTGGACCGCGAAAATCCAGAAAATAGCCTCAATCTTAACAGGATATTTGCTACCCAGCCGATTACAAGCATCAGTCTGCGCGATAATAAGGCTGATCAGCTTTACTTGTTCAATGCGGCCGACGGCCACCTGCTTCAGGCCGATAGCAAATCAGGTGCGGCGACTTTGCTATTACAGCACGTCCTCACCTACAAGTCCTATCAGTCGAACACCGTGGTCTACACGACCAACCCCACTTCCAGCCCGACAGACGTAGAGGTGCACGTACACCAGGATACGCAAGATTACTTGCTCAGAACCCTTCCAGCCGCTTCAGACTATTTATTGGACATCGATTCGTTCAGTGGACATCTTTATCTCGCAAGCGGCAGTCGCGCTAATGGGCGGACATATCTTTATAAGGACCCTTTCAGTGATTTCAACCATCATCCGGCTCGGACACCGCAACCCTTCCGGGTGTTGATAGTGGCGGGAGCGCAATATATTTCTTTCTCTTTAAATACGCGGTTCGTCGCGGTCCAGGGCAGCAGCAGCTTCGCGGTCTACGATGCCGAGACAGACCGCCAGTTCCGTTATGATACCAAGCTGCCCTTGGAGCCTAATCAGAAAGCCGTGTGGATGGACGGACATCGCCTGACGCTCATGAGTGGCGGCATCGTGAACGTATTTGATTTTGACGGTACCAACTTGCAACCGTTGAGCCCCGGCTTGGCAGGGCTCACGCCTTTCTTTGACCACGACTATACAGCGATGCTTACGCTTGCAGCCTCTAGTGGCGCGGCCGATAAGGTTTCACTCACAAGGACAGAACTCAAAGTCCTGCCCCCAGGCACCGCCCAATGATTGCTTAGTTTCTCAGCCAGTTTGTGAAGCGGTGCCAGAGAGTTTCGGAGTTACTGGGCAAGACTTTGGGTTGGCCCAGATTGGATTTGGCGGTGCTGGCGAGGTTAGCTGACGGATTGGGCGTAATCTGTTCTCCGGTGACGACCAACCGGTTCAAGCTGGTACCTGGTGGGTCGCACGTTATCAGGCTGAAGGTGGCTTGTTTGCCCTGCCCGTCGTTCAGGATTGCGACATCTTCCGGCTTGACGACCTTTTTGGCGAAGACACGATAGACATACTGTTTGCCGTCTTTCTGCAGGATGAACGTATCACCCGCTTCCAAACGTTTTAATAACACGAACGCGAACTTATAGTTGCCCTTGTTCAAGATGTTGTTGGAGGAGTGTCCAAAAATAACGCCGTTGCCCAACTCCCCCGGATTCGAGGTCGTCGCGTAATGCAGTACCCCCTGTTCCAACGCCTTCTGGACGGCGTGGTCTTCTATCGAGGGTTCCGTATAGACGACCGGTATCTCCACATTTATCTTCGGGATGATGATTTTGGGGTCGCGTCCGACGCTGTTGGTGCCCGGGTCGATGATAATCGGTGTCGCGCTGACCGATTTGCTGGGGGTTATGAAAGGGGCCAGGAAACGTTCGTTGAAAAAACCGAACAGCAGGATTACCACTACGATGAAGCCGGACGATAAGCCGAACAGTAATGACTTAAGATGGCCGCCTTTTTTCGTAGCCGCCCGCCGGTTGACACTGCTCAGCAGCTGGTCCTTGATGTCACCGACTTTGCGCAGCTCATTCGGGCGGATGCGATGCGTCGGCGATTCCGGATAGCGTGGCGCGACAGGCTGCGGTTGAGCCGGCGCCGGCGGTCTATTGTGTTTGGCGTGTTCCGCGTAGAACTCCTGCCAGACCTCATGTTTCTCACTATCAGGCAGGCCGATGTAGTAGTTATGCCACGCGGTCTGTATGTCAGCCAAAGAACGGCCCGAGGTGCTGAGATCATGCATGAACTGCTGATGCTTGGAACGATGGGAAGCGGTCTGGGACTCTTGCAGCTCTTCACGGGCGTTCGGTTCATCGCTGTAAAGTTGGTGCAATTTTTGGCGTATCAAGTCAGCGGCCGGGTTGGCTGCGTCCCGCCTATCGTCAGATGGTGTCTGAGGTGTAGTCATAAATGCTTAAGCTGGTAATAACAGATATCAGTATAGTATAATACCGCAGTTCAGCATATGGTTACCGGGGTGGCGGAACGATGCGCAGCATGAATATTTAATAAGTACATCTCAAGTGCCCGGATGCCGCGGTGGTGGAATTGGTAGACGCACCCATTTAAAAATAGTTGAAGCCGGGGTGGCGGAATTGGTAGACGCGCCGGACTCAAAATCCGGTGATAGCAATATTGTGAGGGTTCAAGTCCCTCCCCCGGCACCAACTATTTTTAAACCAGACATATATGTTTCGACTCAAAAAATCCTTCACCATCTTTATTCTTGCGGACTGACCGCTGTCGTGATGGCTTCAAAGGGTTTGGATGGGTTTTGTAGCCACCAGACGGCCGCGGTTGCGGCGGTTCTGACACGCCATACAACCGTATCTC
>DATIHP010000013.1:0-1610 GCA_035480495.1 Saccharimonadales bacterium (SeqCode) | reverse complement strand
CGTAGCCGTTTTCTCACGGCTCAACACCAGACGTTTTTTCCGTGACCGCCTGGCAATCTTCTTCGGGGTCTTGTTTCCGCTCATTTTCCTCTTTGTTTTCGGCGGTATATCCGGGGGGAATGGCAAAAGAGTAACCTTCAGAGTCGCGGTGCTCAACGAAAGTCATAGCGCCTTTGCGCAGCAGTTCGATACCCAATTATCCAAGGACAAATCATTTAAAATCGACGGCTCCGCTAACAGCTTGGCGGCAGCCAAAGACAAGATGGGCAAAAGCCAGCTTGACGCCACCATAGTTCTGCCGCCCGATTTCGGTAGCTCCAAACCCGGACAGGCCTATCCCTCAGGCGAAGCGCAGGTGCTCTACAACCAGAACAATGCCAGTGCTGGCCAAACCCTTACGACTGTCCTGCAAGGTGAATTCAAGCAGCTCAACACCAAGTTTGTAAAAGTGCAGGAGCCGTTTGTGGCCACCGGCCAGCAATTGAACGAAAAAAGCCTAACCCAGTTTGACTACACTTTTGCCGGCTTGCTAGGCTTTTCTATTATCGGTATGGGTATATTTGGTCCGGTTAATGTGTTTCCGGAGCTCAAGAAGCAGGGCATATTGCGCCGTCTGCACACTACGCCGCTCAAGGTATGGCAGTACTTTACGGCTACCATGATATCGCAAGCCATTATAGGGCTCGTTTCCTTGGCAGTGATGTTCGCAGTGGCTATGGCCGTGTTCCATCTTAAAGTGGTCGGCAACTACCTCGAAATCATTCCCTTCCTGGTACTATCTATCATAACTATCCTAGGTATCGGTCTGGCTATTGGCGGCTGGGCCAAGAACGAGCGCCAAGCGGCACCTCTTAGTAACATCGTGGTTTTTCCGATGATGTTTTTGAGCGGTACGTTCTTCCCACGCTTTTTAATGCCGGACTGGCTGCAGCACGTAACATTCTACCTGCCACTTACCCCTATCATTGACGGCATCCGAGTGCTTGTGACCGAAGGCAAACACCTAACCGACATCGGTCCGCAGCTTGGCCTCATAGGCGTCTGGTTAGTGATTATCTACGCTATCGCTTTCCGTGTCTTCCGCTGGGAATAGCACTTACCTCTAGACAAACAAGCATAAACGTGATACAATAGCGCTATGAAAGCACCAATCGATGAAAGATTGAGCACATTATTCCCAAATCTGCCACCCCAGATAGGCGATTTTGATCGCTTTGAACGCTTGGATATGATGCAGGCTGACTTTTTGCCCCAAAGCTGGGAAGAGCTTCAGATGGCATTTCCCCTTTGGCTTCGCCAGAATATGACCGGCCAGACTGCAAATCAGCACCTCGACAGGGTTTATCATCATCAGTCCCAGCCTGCAGTGGACACACTACGCCCGGAGGCGGCCGTGCAGTTCCTGACTGCTAAAATGGGAGCATTCGGGCTTCAGGCTCAGAGGGACCTTAGTGCTCTAGGTCGGTTGCGTAAGGATATAGTAGAATTTCCGGAAGACGATGACTCAACCCGCACCTTCGGTCAACGCTTCCAGGGTATGCCGCTTTTTGATGGCCCTGGGCAGCTCTTGCGGGATTTGGACATCCGCCGGGTAGCGCGTGACCAGTCTG
>DATIHP010000012.1:0-3701 GCA_035480495.1 Saccharimonadales bacterium (SeqCode) | reverse complement strand
ATTGTTGGTATAGTTATAAACTCCGGTAGATACATCATTAAGGACGTCGCGGATCTTTGAATCGATATCACGGATTGATTGGCCGAACTCGATACGCTGCTGCCGGCCATTGAAAATAAGCAAGGCGCTCACCAATAATGCTCCGGACACGGCTAAGAATATCATCACCTCCACAATCGTATAACCCAGAGGCTTCGTGCCACCGCTCATGGGCTTAAGTATAGCATAAGGAGTATGGGGTAATAAGAAGTTTTATAGCTGATGTCAGAACGATAGTAGCCTATGCTTGTACCACGCTAACATCCCTGCGCCAAACAGGTAGACGATAAAGGTCGCCACGAGCAGGAACGGTCCGAACGGCACATGGACATGGCGCTTGTCGCGTTTACCGGCAATAAGCGGCAGACTTGCTAGGCTGCCCAGCACGGAAGCGATGAAAAGTACTAGTACGCTCTTGGGCGCGGATCCAGCCAGGATTCCCAGCACGGCGCCAAGTTTGACGTCGCCGCCGCCAATCCATTTGCCTTTTGATAGTTGGAACAGTACATAGAAGAAGCCACCGAGACATAAGACTCCTAGTAGCGCATGGCTTAGGGCTGCCCATCCGGCCGAGAAGAAAATAACCTGTGCGGCTATTTGTGCCGTTGCGAGCGCAATTAAGGGATACACTAACTTATCCGGCAATAACATCCAACGGATGTCATATACAGCTAAGGCTACGAAGCCCACGATGAACACCAGCCAGAATACGAATAAGACCTTGCCTTCCGCGGTGAAGTGATAGGGCCAGATTGCATACGACAAACTGAATAAACCGGCCGCCACCGTTTCTACGAGTGGATATTGCCAACTGATAGGTTTATGGCAGTAGCGGCATTTACCGCGTAAAGCAAGCCAGCTGAGCACTGGCAGCAAGTCGTACCAAGCCAGTTCATGGCGGCAATGGGTACACATGCTGCGCCCTTTCAGGATTGACAGTTCGCCTGAGTTCTTACCAGACCCTCTACCCCCCACCCTATCCTCAGTTTCTTGTTGTTCATGCAGCCGCCACACCAAAGCATTCACAAAACTGCCAAGACAGAGGCCCAGTAATACCAAGACGACGTAAACCATTATCAATATCCTATCATAAGCGCCCGGTTGTAGCGGCCTTATAAAAAATCACCCCGTTGCCGGGGTGATTAGTTTTAACTTACCGTTATCGTTTCTAAGCGCCTGATTCTTGGCAGACCAGCGTGTCGCCGCCACCGGTTTCGGTGCGGAACAGTGCTACGAAACTGCGCGGACTGGCGTTGGTGACGACCGTACCGTCATTAGTCGCATTACAGCGCGTGTTGGTCTGTATGTCTATGAAGTTAGTGACGCCTGCGGCAGGACCTGCAGGTGCGACGGCGGCGGCGTTATTCGTAAACTGAACGCTTGCCGCGGAGAAAAAGCCTAACTTGACATTAGTCAGCCATTGGGCGACCGCACCGGTTGCATCGCACTGGCCAGCTGCCGTACCGGCTACACAGGTTGTTGGCATTGTACCGCCATGATTGTTAGCATATTCACCGATTCCTGCTAAAGTTCCGGCGACATCGCTGCGACGCTGCGTGTTACGGGAGTTACGCTGCAGAGCAGGTACCGCCAGGAAGACAATTAATAGTATGAGTCCGGCGATTGCCAGGACTATCAGGACTTCTATGATGGTGAAGCCTTTTTGGTTACGTAATTTGGTTTTCATGTTGCAAATGCCCCCTCTTATGAAATTTGCTTAAGTTTTACACCTATACCCCAGATAATAAGCCGTCTCTGTTGAAAAAGCAATAGCATTTATCCACCGAAGCCTGCCTTACCAGCTAATCCGTAGATTGGTAACAACACGGCTGCGACGACGATAAACGCAAAAACACCTAATATGACCATCAGAAGCGGCTCTATGATGGTAGAGATAGTCTTTATCTGGTTGTCGACTTCTTTTTCATAGTAGTCGGCCGTCTTACCAAGCATCTGCTCCATGGAGCCGGATTGTTCGCCGATGCGCAGCATATCCGGGACCAGTTCCAGGAAATTCGGGTCGCCCTGGATAGAGTCTGACAAGGCTTTGCCCCCTTTGACTTTTTCAATGGCTCCGCGCAATGAATTCTCGATATGGATATTATCTATGGCGTCGCCGGTGATTTCCAACATCTGGATAAGCGGAACGCCGCTGGCTACCAGCGTAGTACCTGTGCGGGCGAACCGAGCCATATAGACCTTCATGAATAGCGGTCCCACTGGCCAGGCGCGCATCTTAATCTTATCGATAGCCCGCCTGCCACCGAAGGTGCGTGCCCAGCGGCTGGTAATGAATGTAATCAGTACCAACGCTATGATTACGAACACCCAACGTCTGATAATGAAGTGTGATAACGCCAACAAAACACGGGTGATAAGCGGCAGACTGTTGTGTCCAGGCAGACCTTTATAAAGTATCTCTACCTGTGGCAGCACTTTGACTATCATGAAGCCGATAACGGCGAACATGACGATGAGCACGATGACCGGATACACCAGGGCGCCACGCACTTTGCTGAGTATTTCAGCGTCCTTTTCCTGTTGGTTGGCAATTCGCTCCAGTGCGGCATCAAGGGTTCCAGACGCCTCGCCGGCAGCCGTCAAGCTTATATATACCCGGTTAAAAACGAGCGGATACCTGCCAAGGGCGGCAGAGAATGAACTGCCGCCCTCGACATCTGATATGACATGGTTGATGACTACCTGGAACGATTTGTTCTGGGTCTGTTTGGCGACGCTGCGCAAACTTTGTATCAAAGGCAGGCCGGCGTTGATCAAAGTGGATAGTTGTCGCGAAAATAGAACCTTGTCTTTACTTTTGATGCGGTGCAGATACTTGCCGAAGCCGCTGGAGCCTTCATTGAGTGTTATCTCCAGAGGCGAAAGACCTTGGCTGGTCAGCAGTTTGGCTGCGGCCTGCTCATTGTCGGCCTGTACTTCCGCCTTGATTTTTTGGCCGGTGGAAGGGTCGCGGGCGGTGTAGCTGAAAGATAGCATATCAGCCTCTCATCAACCGATCTATTTCATCCAAATCAACCGCATAGTTACGTGCCTCATCATACGTAATTGTACCGTTATGTATGAGGTTGACCAGGGTCTTGTCCATCGATTGCATACCGAATTCCGCGCCGGTTTGTATGACGGCCTCAAGCTGGTGGCTTTTGCCTTCACGGATGATATTGCGCACCGCGGGCGTAGCGACCAATATCTCTGCAGCCGCGATACGGCCGCCGCCGATGGTTGGGATAAGCCGTTGTGAACAGATGGCCATCAGGATATTGGCCAGCTGGGACCGTATTTGCGGTTGTTGGTGCGGCGGGAAGACATCTATCATACGGTCGATGCTCTGCGCTGCAGAGTTGGTATGAAGCGTCGCGAATACCAGGTGGCCGGTCTCAGCAATGGTGATGGCCGCGGCGATAGTTTCCAGGTCGCGCATCTCACCGATAAGCACGACATCCGGGTCTTCGCGCAGACTGCTGCGCAGAGCGGCAGAGAATGAATAGGTATCATAATGTACCTCGCGTTGGACAATCACGGATTTCTGGCTTTTATGGGTGAATTCAATCGGGTCCTCAATGGTAATAATATGACTGGCCCGTTCATGGTTTATCTTGTGTATCATCGCTGCCAGCGTGGTGGATTTACCGGAGCCGGTAGGC
>DATIHP010000011.1:0-10595 GCA_035480495.1 Saccharimonadales bacterium (SeqCode) | reverse complement strand
GGTGAATTGGGGTTTGCCCTTGCCGGTCAGTAAGGTAGCCGCGACCGTAGAGATACGCCCTAAAGGGGCTTCCGAGGCATCGATGACATACCATTTGCGGACAACTTCACTAGGCTTAGCGCTGTAAGTCTTCATATTACTTGGCCTCTTTCTTAGCAGCTACTTTTTTGGCGGCCGGTTTCTTAGGGGCGGCGGCAGGCCTGGATTTAGGTGGTACAACGACCGGTTTTGCGACTGGTGCCTCTTTAAGGTCATCGACAAAACTGACACGGGCAAGCTGGGCGTTGTCGCCACGCCGTGTGCGTGTACGCTTGATGCGCAAGTGCCCGCTGTCCCGGCCTTTGAGCTTAGGTGCAATCTCATCGACCAGCTTATGGCTGGTTGCGACAGTCTGCAAGTCGCGTACTATCTGGCGGCGATTGTGTAGGTCGCCTTTTTTTGCTTTTGTGATAAGTTTTTCCACATAAGGCACAACTTCTTTGGCTTTCGGCAAGGTAGTCTCAATGGACTCGTGTTTAATCAGCGATTCGGCCAAGCTCTGAAGCAATGCTTCGCGTTGGTCGCGTTCCCTATTAAACTTTCTACCTTTATAGCCGTGCCGGTGCATAGTTAGAGCTCCAGTTCCGCCATTTTTTCTTTGACTTCATCAAGCGCCTTGCTACCGAAACCTTTGAGTTCACGTAGTTCAGTGTCACTCAAGGAGAATAGGTCCTTCAAGGTATGGATGTCGTTGTTGATGAGGGCATTGGTCGTGCGGGCTGACAGGTTCAGGTCTTCAATGGGTGTCATCAGCTCGGCCGGTTCGTCAGAATCCTTTGCATCCCCGGCTTCGCCGCCGACCGTCAGCGGTGCCGGTGCTTCCAGACGGGTCTGGCCCGCCAGGGCGGTGTATTGGTTCAGTAAGATAGCGGCTGCTTCTTCAAACGCGTCGCGCGGCGTGATAGAACCGTCGGTATCGACGCTGAGCAGTAATTTATCCAAGTCAGTCATCTGCCCAACACGGGTATTTTCCACCTTGTAGCGAACCCGCAGAACGGGGGTAAAGATTGCGTCCAAGGCAACGAAATCGCTGGCTTTTTTGGTGGAGCCTTCCTCTATGGTGCGATAGCCGCGGCCGGTTTCAACGACCACGTCCATTACAAATTTTGCTTTGGCGTCGTCAACCGTCGCGATAATCTGCTCGGGATTGACTACTTCGACATCAGCATTGGTCTGAATGTCGCTAGCAGTCACGACACCTTTGCCGGAATGGACTATACGCAGATTCTGGACGTCGTCGCCGAATACCCGGAAACGGATACTCTTGAGGTTCATCATGATGTCAACGGCATCTTCTTTGACACCTTTGACGGTTGTAAATTCGTGAGTCACGCCTTCAATCTTGAACGAGGTGACTGCCGCTCCGGCGATTGAAGACAGCAAGACGCGGCGAAGCGAGTTGCCGAGCGTCATACCGTAACCGGTGTGCAGCGGCTCGATGGTAAACGTGGCGCTGTTGTCACTGTGATCGTCGACACGTACGACTCCTGGTGTGTGAATAGTTTTTGACATATTGCTTAGCCTCCTCGGTTAGCGTGAGTAGTACTCTACTATTAATTGTTCATTGATATCGGGTTCAGCTTCTTCGCGGTTAGGCAGACCCGTAACGGTGATTACCAGTTTTTTGCGGTCGGTTTTCAACCAACCAGGCAAGCTGCTGGGAGCCGGGCTTACATCATCTAACCGTTTGAAGTACTCAGTCTGTTTGCTATGGTCGCGCACAACCAACTCATCACCCGCCTTCAGGCGGATTGAAGGTATGTCTACGCGCCGTCCGTTCAAAGTAAAATGTCCGTGAGTCATCAGTTGCCGGGCGGCGCGGCGGGAAGTCGCAAGGCCGGCACGGTAAACGGCATTATCTGCGCGTTGCTCTAACAGTTGCAGTAGTAATTCCCCTGTCTGACCCTCTTTACGGCCGGCTTCCTTCATGAGATTGCTGAATTGCCGCTCCAATAGACCGTATAAGCGTTTCACCTTCTGTTTCTCGCGAAGTTGCAATGAGTATTGGCTGGCCTTGTTGCGATTGCCGCGGCCGGTATTCTTCTGGCCGGGTAAGGCCGTGGCGCGTTTCACAAGCGCTTTGTGGGCTTTCGGATGAAGAGCATAACCTTCGCGGCGGCTCATTTTAACGATAGAACCTGTATCTCGTGCCATCTTTTAAACCCTCCGTGCCTTTCGCGGCCGTGCCCCGCCATGGGCTACGCTGGTCACATCGCGGATGCTATCGACGTGTATATCCATATTCTGCAGGCTACGGATGGCAGCCTCGCGACCCAGGCCGATGCCTTTGACATAAACATCAACCTTGTTCAGCCCGTATGACTGTTTGACCAACTGGCCGGCTTTTTCAGCGGCGACTTGGGCGGCATATGCCGTGCCTTTCTTGCTGCCCCTGAACCCGCAGGCTCCGGCGCTTGAGGCAGCCAGAACACCACCGTTTACGTCGGTAAAGGTAACTATCGTATTATTGAATGTCGCCATGATATGCAGCTGCCCGGCCGGTACGGTCCGCTTGACCTTTTTCTTTTTCGGCTTCTGGGGCGCTTCAGTAGCTTCAACCGGAGCATCTGTTTCGGTTGCCGTGGTTTCCGGAGCTACCATTTCTTCTGGGATGGGTTTATCTTCTGCCATACTGTTCCTCTTACGTCTTTGATGCCGACTTAGGTTGTGAACCGCCTACGGCAGTTTTCTTGCCGCGGCGGGTCCGGGCGTTCGTACGGGTGCGTTGACCGCGGGAAGGCAGACCTATCTTATGGCGCAATCCCCGGTAGCTGTTGATATCTTTCAATCGTTTGATATTGGTCGCTACGACACGCTGCAATTCACCTTCTACCATATGATGTTCATTTATATCGTCCTGGATGCGCCCGATTTCAGCGTCCGTCAGGTTCTTGACGCGGGTAGTCGACTCCACGTTGACCGCTTTCAATATATCAGCGGCCGTCTTGGGACCGATGCCGTACACATAGGTCAGGGCCACATGGACTTGCTTACCGTCGGGGATAGTTACACCGGATATACGAGCCATGGTTTAGCCTTGCCTCTGCTTATGCTTGGGCTTAAGTTTGTTGATAACGTAGACACGCCCTTTACGGCGGACAATCTTATCATCGGGGCTGATTTTTTTGACGCTAGCACGCACTTTCATGCGGATCATTCTCCTTTAAATGCAAGTGAATGACACACTGCTTAAATTATTATGATTTGCGATAGGTGATTCTGCCCTTCGTGAGATCGTAAGGGGTCAACTCGACCGTAACGCTGTCTCCCGGCACGAGGCGGATGTAGTGCTTCCGCATCTTACCGGCGACATGAGCTATAATTTTATGGCCGTTCTCGAGCTCTACCCGAAACTGAGTGCCTGGTAAGGCCTCTACTACTGTCCCAGCAAGCTCGATAACCTCTTTATTCGCCATAAATATATAACAAGGTTCTAGTATATCACCCTTGTCAACCCTTTGTAAAGAGGTTTTTCAGGTTAGAAATTTTGTTGTTTATTTAGCCTTTCTGCGCGGCAAAAAACGCAATCGGCGCGACGCCGTACCGGGTGTGCTGTCGGAGTCATAAAAGAAATCCGGCTGCTCGTATTGGTCATATGTAACCATGAGGGCCCGCGATTCGATGGCGCGAAGGGTTTCCAGTGCCACCGATACCAGGATGAGGATGCTGGTACCGCCGATGGCGATGTTGGTCTTCAAGAAAATCTGCCCGATTATCGGCAACAGGGCCAGCATGCCGAGGCTCAAGGCACCGAACAAGGTAAGCCTGTTCACGATACGGCTGAGGTACTTCTCGGTCTGGACCCCGGAGCGTACGCCGGTGATAAAACCGCCTTGCTTCTGCAGGTTCTCGGCTATCTCTTTGGCATTGAAGGTGATGCTCGTGTAAAAGAAGGTAAATATGAACACTAACAGGAAGTACACGACCGGATAGATATACGGTATGAAGCCATGCGCCTGGAACGTCGTAGCGCTTGGTGTCTGGAACCAAAGCACAAGTTTAGCGCCCAGCTGTTGCAGGTGTACGCTATGGGTGCCGGTCAGAAGCTGGCCCGCGAAACTCGGTACACTCAGGAAGGCCACAGCGAATATAATCGGTATGACACCGGCGGTAATCAGTTTGACCGGCAGAATGCTGGTGACTCCTCCATAAGCCCGATTGCCCTGGACACGTTTGGCGTAATTTATAGTGATAGCCCGCGCAGCTTCGTTAAGCTTCACGATGAGGACGGTGACGACCACCACTACCAGTAATATCAAAGAGCCGTATAGCAGGGACTGCTTGTTTACCGGTAACGTCTTCCCAAACACTGTCCATTTGCTGCTTTTATTGACTACCGAATTAACGATTGAGGAAATGGTGCTTGGCAGACGGCTGACGATACCGACCGTAATGATAAGAGATATGCCGTTACCGACGCTTTGCTCGGTAATAAGCTCGCCCAGCCACATCAATATCATGGCGCCCCCGGTCAGGGCCGAGACCATCAGTACCCATTGCATCAGTGAGGCCCCGGCGGTGATATCACTGATACCGCCTATCTGTTGGGCAGATTGGCGTACCAGGTAGATGGCTCCGACCGACTGGACGATGGCAAGCGGGAATGTCAGCATACGCGTGTACTGGTTTATCTTCTTGCGTCCATATTCGCCCTCGTTGTTGAGGTTTTCCAACTGTGGGATGGCTTTGGTCAGCAGTTGGATGATGATAGACGCGTTGATGTACGGGCCTAGCCCGACCAGCATGATGGAAAAGTTAGCCAGCGCTCCGCCGGATAAGACGTCAATGAAACTCAGGAGCGTCGGTGTCTTGGAGGTGGCGAATAGATTCTGCAGGACCTGTTTGAGCGTCTCAGGATTACTCAGCGGGATAGGGATATGGGCCATGATGCGGAAAATCAGCAGCATACCCAACACAGCAAGGAGACGCTTGCGCATATCGCTGCTTTTCAGTGAACCCCAGATAACCTTCCAACTCATTGCTTTTCTTTTTCTCTCGACATCTGAATTATTATGTCACACCCATGTTGTAGTTGCCATCATAAAAGTCAGTAGGTTCCACTAGACCTACACCGTATTTCCTTAACTTATTCTTTGGTCTTTTCTTGCTTTTGGCGGGCTACCTGGGCCGTCTGCTTGAAACTGCCGCCTTTTTTCTGCAACAGAGCCGCAGCGCCCACACTGGCACCTTGCAGGCTGACTGTAATTTTTTTTGTTACGTCGCCTTTGACGACCAGTTTGACAGGAACATAGGGGCTGCTGACGAGCCTGGCGTCAGCGACGGTGAAGTTATCGATGTTGGCACCCAGAGCGTCAAGTTGCCCGGTATAGACGACTTCAGCCTTGGGGTTGACGGCACGGAAACCGCGCAGTTTCGGCAGGCGTTGCATAAGCGGGTTCTGTCCGCCTTCAAAGCCTGGACGACGGCCACTGCCGGCGCGCGACTTCTGTCCCTTGGTACCGCGGCCGGCGGTCTTACCTTGGCCTGCAGCGATACCGCGGCCTTTACGCCGCGCGGAACGGTTAGCGATGGTATCTAGTTCATGGTATTTCATGCGGCTACCTTGGTCTTCTTGGCAGGTTTTGCCTTTGCGGGTTCTGTTGGTTTGGTTGTGGATTTTGACTTGCCTTGCCGGGTCAGCCATTTGTCAGGATGTTCAATCGCTTGCAAAGCTGCAAGCGTAGCGTACGCGGTATTTATCTTGTTGGTGGAACCGAGTGACTTCGATAATGCGTTGCTGATTCCGCTTACTTCCAGCACTGTACGGACGACACCGCCGGCTATCAGTCCCGTACCAGGTACGGCCGGCTTGATAAGTATGCGCGCCCCGCCCACTTTTACCTCTGATTCGTGTGGAATCGTACCATTGATTATGTGCACAGGCACAAAATGCTTCTTGGCCACTTCTACCGCCTTGGTCACGGCCGTCGTCACATCTGCACCTTTGGAAATACCGATTCCAACCTTGCCTTTATGATCTCCTACGACTACCAATGCGCGGAACCTGAAGCGCCGTCCACCCTTGACGACGCGGGCGACACGGTCGATGTGTACAACACGTTCGTCAAATTGCTTCTCTTCTTGCGGCATATCCCGGCGGTTCGGCCTGTCACCTCGGTTCTGTCCAAATTCGGCCATGTTAGAACTCCAATCCTTCTGCCCGGGCAGCGTCTGCCAGTGCTTTAATGCGTCCGTGGTAGAGCCGTCCGTTACGGTCAAACACCACGCGCTTGATCTTGGCGGCTTGGGCCTTCTTGGCAATCTGCCCGCCAATCCGGGCGGCACGCTCGCTCATATTGCCTTGTGCGGTCTTATCGCCGACCGTCGTGACATAGACAAGAGTTTTCTGTTTCTCGTCGTCAATTATCTGCGCCGTAATATGTACGTTGCTAATAAACACGCTCAGGCGAGGCCGGGCAGTCGTTCCGCCCACTTTTGCCCGGACCCGGTGTTTGCGTTGGGCAAGATTATGCACTTTTTTCTGCAGTCGTTCCATGTTATTTGTCCTTGCCTGACTTGCCGCTCTTACGGATTATACGCTCACCGACATATTTGATGCCTTTGCCTTTATAAGGCTCCGGCTTTTTGAGCGCCCTGATTTCGGCGGCTGCTTGTCCGACCTGCTGCTTACTGATGCCGCTGACCGTTATGATGTTCTGTTCGACGGCCGCGGTAACGCCTTCCGGAAGCGTATAGGTAATCTCATGTGAAAAACCCAGGTTGAATTTGAGGCCGTTACCAGCCAGACTGACGCGGTAACCGACGCCGTTAAGTTCCAGCTGCTTGCTAAAGCCGGTTGATACGCCGACCACCATATTGTTGACAAGCGACCGCATCAGGCCGTGCTTGGAACGGTTGGGTGCTTCATCGTCAACGCGTGTGACGATTATCTGATTATCGGCCTGTTTGACCGTTACGCCGGGCATGGTGAATTGGCTCAGTGAGCCCTTGGTACCATTGACCGTGATGGTATCGGGGTCGACAGTGATTGTCACGCCAGACGGGATGTCTATGGGCTGTTTTCCTATGCGACTCATGGTATTTCTTTATACTCCCTTAATAGACCTTGCAGATTAATTCGCCGCCGACGCGCTGCTTCTTGGCTTCATATCCTGTCATGATACCTTTGCTGGTGCTGACTATGATGATACCGCGGCCTTGCTTGACAGTCGGCATCTTGTCGGCTGAAGTATAGAGGCGCCGGCCGGGTTTGCTCAGGCGGACAATCTCAGTGATATGTGCGTTGCTGTCTTCGCCCCGCAAGGAAAGCAACAAGGATTTGCCGATACTGGCGTCCATGACCTTCACATCATCAATGTAACGGTTGCTCTTCAATAGGCGCGCAACCGCTTCCTTGGTATTGGAGTGGGGCAGACTTATCTCAGTCTTCTGGACCGCCAGCGCGTTGCGTATCCGGGCCAGCATGTCAGAGATGGGGTCAGTTGAAACTACAGACATATATACTCCTTACCAACTTGCCTTAGTTACGCCGGGAATCTCACCCTTATTCGCGTGTTCCCGGAATGACAGACGGCTTAGGCCGAACTGGCGCATATAACTTCTGGGCCGTCCGGTTTCGGAACAACGGTTCTTATAACGGGTAGAGGATGAATTCCGGGGTAGTCTATGCAGACCTTCACGGTCTCCCAACTCTTTCAGTTCGGCCCGCTTGGCGGCATATTGCTTAATCATACGTTTGCGCTTCTCGTCACGGACTACTATTGATTTCTTAGCCATTACTTGTTCTCCTTATCTGCACTTGGAAGGGGAGCATCCCCTCCCAACGCGCCGTCAGCCGGCAAAGCCGGACTGTCGGGCTGCTCTCCCCTGGCAATAGCAAGGGCGTCCTCCATGGTCCCGAATGTAGCTTCGCGTATTGCATCGCGAATCGGATTGCTGGTGCGAAGAACTCGTACATCTACACTTTCTTCGGGCACTTCTGATGATTCAAACTTAGGCATTTATTTATTCTCCTTTTCGAACGGCATGCCGAACTTCTCCAGCAACGCCTTAGCATGTTGTCGTTCCAAACATCGGATGACAAACACGGCTTGCAGTCCGTGTACTGTCGTCGTCTCTTCAAAGGTCAGTTCCGGAAAGACGGATTGGTCGCTGATACCGATGCTAAAATTTCCCGATTTATCAAAAGCTCCCAGCTTGACGCCGTGGAAGTCCCGCAGCCTGGGTAACACGATATTTATCAGGCGGTCCATGAATTCATACATCCTATCGCCACGCAGCGTCACCTTAAGTCCTATCTTGTTGCCTTCGCGCAGCTTGAAACCTGCAATCGACAGTTTGGCGGTAGTCTCAATCGGTTTTTGACCGGTAATCTTCGTCAAGGTGTTTTCTGCCGTGGCGATTGTCTTTTTGTCATCCTTGGCCTTGCCAAGCCCCACGTTTATGACGATTTTTTCCAGGCGCGGCGCTTCGTTCGCATTGGTCAGACCTAGTTCCTTCTGTAGGTCATGGGCAATCTGAGCCTGGTACAACGCTTTCAGGCGGGCAGATGAAACCGGTGTCGTGGAGGTTTTAGGGACTGTTGGCTTTGTCTTGGCTTCAACCATTATTTCATCTCCTTTCCCGATGTTTTATATATCCGGCTTTTCTTGCCTTCTTTATCCATTTTGTAGACGATCCTTGAAGCTTTCTTATGTGTCGGCTCATACGCGGCGACTTTGCTAGCCCAGATTGGCCTGGTAATCTCAATGATGCCGCCCTGCGGATGTTCACGGTTAGGTTTCTGATGTTTCTTAGCTATGTTGATACCTTCGACAGTTACTTTATTCTCACGCGGGTGGGTAGCTGTAACTTTGCCGGTCTTGCCTTTGTGCTTGCCAGCTAGAACTATTACCGTATCACCTTTAGTCAACCGAATCTTATAGACCTTATCCATTACAGTACCTCCGGTGCTAAACTGATAATCTTGGCATAGCCTTGGTCGCGTAGCTCACGCGGAACCGGCCCAAATATACGGGTTGCCTTAGGCAATTTGTCTTCGCCGATGATGACTGCTGCGTTATCATCAAAGCGGATTGACGAACCGTCTTTGCGCTGGATGGCGTCGCGGGTACGGACTATCACGGCCCTGACTACGGATTTCCGTTTCACGCCGCCGGTCGGGTTGGCAGTCTTAACGGTAGCCACGATAGTGTCGCCGACACGGGCGTAGCGCCGGCGGGTACCGCCAAGTACCCGTATGCACAGGATTTCCTTGGCGCCGCTGTTATCACAAACTGTCAGGCGTGTCTCTTGTTGGATCATGCCGTTTCCTCCTTCGGAGCAGTGTCCGTCGTTTCGGTCGCGGGCTTTTTGGAAGTCTTTTTAGGAGTTGCTTCAGCTACTTCCTCTATCTTTTTCTTAGCTGCCGGGGGCTTAACAGTCTCTTCCGGCTCTTCATGGCGGATGGCTGCCCGCTCTACGATTTTTTCCAAGGTAAACCGTTTACGGGCTGACAGGGGGCGGCTCTCGCTGATGACGACCTGGTCACCCAACTTGGCCGCGTTATCCTGGTCATGCGCCATGAATTTCTTACTGACCGTGTATTGTTTCTTGTAGATAGGATGGGTTTTGCGGGTACGCACGGTGACGACGATAGTCTTATCGTTGCTGTCTGATGATACGATGCCGCTCAGTGTCTTAGCCATTATGCGGCCTCCTTGGTCAGTTGTTCAGACAGGACGGTAAGCATGCGCGCTAAATCTTTGCGCTTGGTCCTAAGTTGGCGTACGTTGGTCGTCTCACCCATGTGGACGCGCCGGCGCATCTCAGCTATCTCTTCGCGCAGTTTGGTGCTTTCCTGAGCCAGCTCGCCGGTCTTGATCTTGCGGATTTCGGCAATTTTCATAATCAACCCTATGCCCCTTCCTTGATCAAAAACTTGGTCTTGACAGGCAATTTATGACCGGCCAAACGCATGGCTTCCCGGGCGGTCTCTTCAGGCACCCCTTGCATCTCAAATAAGATGGTGCCGGGACGGACTTTGGCCACGAAGAATTCGGGATTACCTTTGCCGCTGCCCATCTTGACGTCCTGAGGCTTGCGGCTGACAGGTGTGTGCGGAAAAATGCGTATCCAAATCTTGCCGCCGCGTTTCACGTAGCGGGTCATGGCCTGGCGGGCGGACTCTATCTGCCTGGACGTTATGCGGTCGTGTCCCTGTGCTTGCAGACCGTATTGGCCGAAGGCGATAGCGTTGCCGACCGTAGCGACACCGCGTATCTTGCCCTTGAACACCTTACGGTGCTTCTGTCGTTTTGGCATCAACATGTTTGAGTCTCCTGGATATCTGAGATTTGTGAAGCGAGACAAATGACAGCGCCAGCCGAAAACAGCATCAGGCGAGAAAACATATCTCTATGATACGTTGACGAGCGGTATGCTGTTTGAAGGCCGTTGTCATTTGTCGAGGCTGAATTGCAGATATTTAGGAGACTCATGATACCTCTCCCTTATAAATCCATACCTTGATACCGATAAGTCCGGAACCCGGATATGTAGCGGTCGTCTGATGGAAATCAATATCAGCACGGATGGTGTGCAGCGGCACGCTGCCT
>DATIHP010000010.1:0-4464 GCA_035480495.1 Saccharimonadales bacterium (SeqCode) | reverse complement strand
TATCTCATGCACTGGCCTGTCACAGAAAAACGCCAGGACAGTTGGCGGGCGATGACTGAGATATATAGAAGCGGCCGCGCCAAAGCCGTCGGTGTATCCAATTTTCTGGTCCGTCATCTGGAAGAGCTATCACAGACCTCGGACTTGGTACCCGCTGTCAACCAGGTGGAATTCCACCCATTCTTGTACGATGAGTTGATCGGCCTGTTGGATTACTGCAAGCAGAAGGGCATTGTCTTTGAAGCATACAGCCCGCTGGCCCATGGCAAAGTAACGGATACCAAGGTGCTGCCCGTAATTGCGAAAAATCACGACAAAAGCACCGCGCAGGTCATCTTGCGGTGGTGTCTGCAGCATGGAACGGTACCGCTGCCAAAATCGACTGACCCTGAGCACATACGGCAAAACCTGGAAATCTTTGATTTTGGACTGACAGCCGCGGAAATGGAACAAATCAATGACCTCAGCAATGGCACAAGGACTGCCTGGAACCCAGAGAATCTACCGTAGGGGCCTATCTGTTTTGGCGTCAAACCGCACACAGTAAGTTATAATTCTCAGATAGGATGAAAGAAGACCATAACACAAACATCTTCCCGAAACAGTTCTTTTGGGGCGCTAGCACCGCCAGCCACCAGGTTGAGGGCGGTACGGTCAACCAATGGAGCGTGTGGGAGCTGGCCCACGCCAAGGAACTGGCGCACACCGCCCATCAGCGTTTGAGTTGGCTGCCTAACTGGCATGCCATCAAGGACCGCGCGGAAGACCCTGCCAACTATGTTTCCGGGCACGGCGTTGACCATTACCGGCGTTATGCGGAAGATTTCGGACTGGCTACCGACGTCGGGATGAACGCCTTCCGGTTCGGTATAGAATGGGCGCGGATTGAACCGGAAGAAGGAGTCTGGGATGAGGCTGAAGTCGCGCATTATAAGAACTACATAGGGGAGTTGCGCCGGCAACACCTTGAGCCGTTCCTGAACATCTGGCACTGGACCATGCCTACCTGGTTCACGGATAAGGGCGGCTTCAAGAACCGGGCGAACACCAAGTATTTTGAACGCTTCGTCGCCAAGGTCGCCGATGAATTCATAGAGGATATCACTTATATCATCACCATAAATGAGCCGAACGTCTATGCCAGCTTCGGTTACGGTACCGGCGAATGGCCGCCAGGGGAAAAGAACTGGCTGACTTTTGTCTGGGTCTACTGGAACCTGGTGAAGGCACACAAAAAGTCCTACAAACTGCTCAAAAAGCGCAAACCAAGCCTGCAGATAGGTATCGCCCAGCAGCTGGCCAATATCCAGGCCAAGCGGCCGCATAACCTATTCGATGAGTTTTCTACCAAATGGATGCGTTATTTCTGGAACTGGTGGTTTTATAAGCGCGTCAGACGCCAGCAGGACTTTGTCGGCTTCAACTACTACTTCACCGATTATTACACCGGCGTGTTGAACCGCGAGAACCCTAAGGTGCCTATCAATGACATGGGATGGTATATGGAACCGGAGGGCTTATATCCATTGTTGGTACGTACCTGGACACGGTTCAAGAAACCTATTTATGTGACCGAGAACGGCGTCGCGGACGAGACCGACCAATACCGCCGCTGGTGGCTGGAAGAAAGCCTGGTTGCCATGGAACGGGCAATCAGCGAGGGCGTCGACCTGCGCGGCTATTTCTACTGGAGCTTGCTTGATAATTTTGAATGGGCCTACGGCTGGTGGCCGAAATTCGGCCTGGTAGAGGTGGACAGGGAGCACGGCATGAAGCGCACTATCCGACCCAGTGCCAAATGGTTCGCCAAGCGCATAAAAGACATCCAGAATACCTGATACGGTATATTCCACAGCTTCTAAGCAGACCTTTATGGGACGGCCGGAAAGGTTGGCCTATAATGGGGCAGAGTAATCATGGTAGTATCTGACAAACAACCCAACATCGTAGTCATCGGCGGCGGCACAGGCAGCTTCACGCTGTTATCAGGTCTCAAGCGCCAGACTAAAAACATCACGGCACTGGTCAACATGGCTGATGACGGCGGTTCCAGCGGTGTTCTGCGCGACGAGTTGGGCGTATTACCGCCAGGCGACATACGGCAATGCCTGGTCGCACTAAGCGAGTCCCCGCAAGCGTTGCGCGACTTATTCAACTACCGTTTTCCTAACGATACCAGCCTGGCAGGACACTCGTTCGGCAACCTATTCCTGAGCGCTGTGGAAATGATGCATGATAATTTCGCCGAGGGCGTGGCGATGGCCAGCGAGATACTTAAGATTACCGGCCGCGTCTTACCGATAACTTTGACCAAATCCACATTGCATCTCGCTACCGCGGACGGCGAAGTGACAGGCCAACACAATATTGCCAATACGCCCATATTGCTCAAAGAAAAACCGCGGCTGTGGCTATTGCCGCACGCCCGGCTGAATCCGGAAGCAGGGCAAGCCATCGCTAACGCCAGTTTGGTGGTGATAGCGCCGGGCGACCTGTACGGGTCGCTGGTGCCGGCCCTATTGGTTGACGAGGTGGCCGAAGCGCTATCGGCCACGCCAGCAAAGGTCGTCTACGTGTGCAACCTTATTAATAAACCGGTCCAAACCAAGGATTTCACCGTCAATGAATACGCTTCTGAACTAGAGCGGTTCATAGGCAAGGGTACCCTGGACTACGTCTTCTATAATACCGATTCTCCGGACAAGGCCTTGCTCAAGTCCTATTCGCGCGAAGGCGAGTTTCCCGTAATAGTTGACGAACGCGAACTTAGAAAGGCGTCTTACACTGCCGTAGGTGGCGCTTTTTTGTCGCGCCAGCCTGCGCAGCGCGACCCTGTTGATAACGGCGTCTATCATTCTTTGATACGGCATGACGCCGAGGCGGTCTGTAAGGAACTGATGAGGTTAACAGTTGAAAAAGCCTAAACTATTCCTGGATTTTGACGGGACGGTATTTAATTGGCATAAGTTCGTGCCGTGGCTGGACAATGTGCTCGTAGAACACTTCCAAACCGCGCCGGGGGCGTTCATGGAAAGTTACCACGACCACCACAAAGTCGTCTACGGGGACCTACGGCTTTACCATCATAACCGCCACGCAAAAGCAGTGACCGGCTTGCCATGGAAGCGGGTAGGAGAGGTTATTAGCAGCAGCACGCATCCGCACTTTTGTTTTGCCGAGGTCCACGCTGTATTGGATTTGCTGAGCACTCAATTTGAAGACATACGGTTGCTCACATTCGGCCGCGACGAGTTCCAGCGCTATAAGATAAACTTGTGCGATACTCTGAGCACCTTAGACATCCATGTGGTGGGCGAACCAAAAGGCGACTTTTTGGCCCGCGAATTCGCAGATGAGCCAGGTATATTGGTAGATGATAAGTATCCGTTAGCGTTGCCCGATCACTGGCAGCATATCTGGATTAACAGGGAAGAGCAGTTACTAAAACCAAAGAAGATAAAACAGAATGTCTGGCAGATAAGTTCATTGGAGCAATTACCCAAATTATTAGCAAGCGGCATTATTGACACAAAATGAAGCTTATGCTATAATCCTACTGTTATGTCAAAGCAACGCGCCAATTTCAGAGACGGATTCAGCCTTAGGGACCCCCAGGCTGTAGTTGATGCTACCCACGGAAGTGTTGCTGATATCCTAAACGACATCTCCGCCCGCCACAGGGCTACTGAGGCAGCTCGCCACCAACGGAATTCACGCATTGTCAAGATTGCCGCAAGAGCAGGAGCAGTAGCCGTTACGCTTATTGCCGTCGGTCCGAGAATTTACAATACGTTCGTGCATACTAATGAAGCTAAACAACCTAGCAAAACCGAACTTGACGCCCAAGCAGATCGCTACGGCAGCTACACGAAAGTACCGCGGGATCCGAACGCTCCTATTACGTATACAATCCATAGCGGCGGTCCCCATGACCCAGACTCTGCTACCGCGGTAGCAGGGTACTTCGACCCTTTGCGCCAACATCCTGAACTGGTTGATGAAATCCAAGGCCAGATGGATACCCACCCGGGGGCCGATGATACGGGCTTGCAGGTAACTATTTCGCGCAACGAAGTCACTAACTCGCATCTTCCCGCACCATCTGACGGATAATTCTAGCGTGTAGCGAAGGGGCTTGGACACCATATATTGTGGATAAATGACCGTTTTGGAAAAACTGTGGATAACTGCCCTAGAACAGGGCAGTTTTTGTATATAAAGTGCTTGCTGTGGGTAGAAGTGGGCTGTACACTCATGTCAGTGGGTCAACGTGGGTAATCCAAAATAGATTGCCAATCACGCTAAAAACAACAAAAACCACTATAAGTTAAGAGGACCAGAATGGCCACAGACTACTTTGAGAGGAAGCTCGACGACAAGCGGCGTTTAACTATACCCGCTGAACTTCGGGCTGAGTTCGCCTCTGGCGTAGTCGTGACACGCGGGTTCCAAAAATATCTGCAC
>DATIHP010000009.1:0-10289 GCA_035480495.1 Saccharimonadales bacterium (SeqCode) | reverse complement strand
CCAGGTTGGTCGGTACTGATTCAACGACAAACTTGCCGGTACGCAGCCGCGACACGTTCAACAAATCAGCAATCAGGTATACCATGCGTTGGCTGCTAATAAAGGCCTGGTCCAACAGCTTGCGCTGCATCTCATTGGTCTTGCCGGCATCACCTTCTAAAACCATGCTCAGATACCCCTTGACACTGGTCAGCGGTGTACGCAGCTGGTGCGAGGCCATGCTGATGAACTCGTCCTTGGTCTCGTCCAAGGCCTTAAGTTTCTCATTGGTCTTCTGCAGCTGGCGTAGTACCTGTTGGTTCTCTTCAAACAGCAATTTGTTGTCCAAGGCGATACCGATTGCTTCGCTCAAACGGTCGGTGACGCTCTTATCTTTCTCTGAGATAGCCGCCACTTCCTGGGTGAAGCCGACTATCATGAGCCCCACCAAACGGTGGCGAGCCAACAACTTGACCAACATGATGGATTGCACGGGTATGGCATGTCTGAGTGCTACCACATCATCTACGCTATCGTGCAATATATGGGCGATGGTCTCGTTGCTAAGCGTCTTCAAGTCAATGAGGGTGCTGCGCTCCGGACTGACGAGCCAGTCACTGTGGTCGTCAAGCTCGACGCGGTACCGGTCAACCTCGGTATTCCCGGCCTGAAAAGAGGTTGCCCAGCCAAGCAGCTCTAGAAAGTCCTTATGAGGCGGATTCGCCATGATGGCAATCAACGGATACGTAGAATGTTCAATGACCGTGGTGGTAATATTCTGGCAAAGGACGGACAGCTCATCATGGGATTCCAGTACCAGGTTATCGATGCTCCTAAGCAGCGAAAGCGTTTGGTTAGTCTCAGCCATCTCCAGGTTGCGTTTATACATCTGCTGGGACAGCTCGGCCATATCCAGTTCAAGTTGTTTCTTTTTGCCAAATGGCCTCTTGAGGCGTGCTTTTGCTTTTTCCACCCTATATTCCTTTTAGGAAGTGAGAGGTCCTATTTGAGCGACTCAGGTAATTGGTTTGCCGGTAATTGGGCCAGGTATCGTGATACCGCTTCTTTGCAGGTCTCCACCGCTATCTGCCCGAACAGTACTTTGTATTGTTCGACCAGCTCGTCAATGGCTACCTTAGGACTACCGCTGATATCCACAGTATGTTGGGGCCAGTCGATTTTGAGCTCCTTGACCTGCTTGGCTTGCTCAACCGCTATCGGACCGATGATGGATTCTTGCTGCTCAATGATTTTCTCAGCGATTTGATCAAAGAGACTTTGCAAGCCTGCGGCCGCTGCGTCTGCAGGTGGCGTATTATCGGTGGTGCTATCGTTAGTATCAACCATTTGTACTGGCCTTTAAATTACTGTAAATCAGATAGAACCGCACCATCGCCGTCGTCGTGACGAAGTATGCGATGAGATAGAGTAAATCAGCGTACTTGCCAGCCAGGTAGGTACCGCGGCTGCTCTGATAGAGGAAATTGAAATCGGCGACGTATTGTAGGAACAGTCCGCAAATGAGGATGATAATGGCCGGTTTCATGACACCGCCAAGCAAACGGCTGGACAACAGATATGCCAGAACGGCAAGGGATATATAGATGGCATCGCCTATGGGGTAACCAAGGTCGAGGAACACCGTCAGAGGCTTGCCGAAATCATACTGGTGATGGAACAGGAAGATGGCATAGGATATTGCTAACAAGATAGCCGGTACCAGGAATGCGACGGCTTTATATTTGACGTTCTTGAGAGAGAATTTGATACCGACGGCTTTGGTGAGGAAAATGCCGCCACAGATATAGGATAGGGTACTACCGAAATACGCAACATCTCCCCACGAAGGATAAGGAATCTGTATATGAGAGCCGTATATATAGTAAGTCAGGATGAGCTGGCCGAACTCCTGGAAGAGCAGACCGAGCGACACGAACATAAGGGCTTTGCCCAAAATTGTCTTGAAGCCGCCCCATTTCAGAGCAGTCACTAAACCGATTATTGCCCCCATGAGAGCCAGGACGCCGTATGTACCGCCGAACCACTGGACCGTGATACTTTGGTTCTCTACGATACGTTGAAAGCTTAACCACCAGCCGACGAAACCCAGGAATGAAAGTGCAACAAGAACATGGAGTTTACTTTTTAATATCTTCATCTTACCCTTTATTATCCTGTGTGAAGCTATTATGTCAAGCAATAAGCACTAGTACTTCGGGCGCTTTGCGCTCCAGTTGTCTTGTTTTATACTGATGGGCAATATGCCTCCTACCTTTCCTCGCTTCGCTCCTTTGACGCTGGAGGACAAAGACACATATGACGACTTAATCAAGGAACACCCTCCTCTTTCGAATATATCGTTCGCCGGGATGCATATCTGGTGGAACCTGGAAGGCCATCTGGCCATCTCGTCTCTGAACGGCAATCTTATTATCAATTATCATCTGCCGTTTGATACCAGGAATTCTGGTTACAGTCTTATCGGCAAACACGATTTGGACAGCTCAATCGCCACTATCTTTAAGCATTTACGCAAAGAACACAGGGCCGTCAAGCTGGTCCATGTACCGGAGTTCGTGATTGAAAAAATCAAGGACAAGAGCGACCTTGACATCGCTGAAGAGGACGATTACAACGAGTATATCCTGGACAGTCACGCACTGGCGACCCTGGAAGACCCTGCACATGGCCGGACGCGCCGTAAAGTAGGTCGGTTTTCGAGAGAGGTCGAAGGCAGAGAAGTGGAACTAAAGCCGTTGGATTTGTCGTCCCAAGCGGCCAGGGATGCGTTATTCGAAGCTATCCTGGGCTGGGAAAAGACCCAGTTGTCCAAAAACGACCCTGACCACACGGAACATCATGCCCTAAAGAAAACGCTGGACTATCAAGCCGTGCTAGGCATTGAGAACCTTGGCCTTTATATCGATGGCAAACTAAGCGCAATCGTCCTATACAACAAGACTGCCGACAACAAGTACTATATCCTGAATCATCTGAAGGTTGATTACAGCATCCCTTATATCTTTGACTATATGACACACCATATAGCTAAGCGGGCGGTTCAGGAAGATATACATTTCATCAACATGGAGATGGATCTGGGTATAGAGAACTTGCGCAGGCACAAGATGGGTCTGCGTCCCGTCAGCTTTTTCAAACAATACCGTATAAGTTCCAAATAAACCCTTAGCGGGCAACGGAAACGTGGAAGCTATTCATGCCTTCGCTCATCTTATAGCTGAATCGTAACTTAACCGTACCCTCATAGCTCTTGTCGGGCAAGCTCAATATTTTGTCCCCGTTAAAGGAGTTGCAGGCGCCTAGGCGTTGATCTGTCGTCATATGCGCGATTCCCGATAAGCGGAGAGCCGTGGCCTGTTTACCCGGTTCTATCTTGAATTCGACAACTTTATCGACGACCGGGTCGATACGTCCTTCACAGAAATCGACATGCGACAGCTTTTGCTGGTCAGTAACGGCTTCCAGTTCCAATTGCGTCCACTCTTCCTTGTCTTTGGCATAATAGGGCCAGTCGTGTTTTGGCGCGTCAATCTTATAACCGTAAAAGGTACTGTCGGTGTAGACAAGTTGGCAGAACGTTTCGTAGGCTTCCGGTACCAACCGTGTATGGGTGCCAATGACTCCCTTTTCTCGTAATTTATTCATGACCGCCACCTGCATCTCGTCTATAAGGCCGGTCTCGACCAACTCACCGATGACCACATCCGCGTCCTGGGGGAGGTCGACAACCGTTGCGTCGCCTTCTACCACCTCGATAATATGTTCAAAATCATTATCATGTACCGTCTGGCGCAGGCTCCGTGCCAATATAGGGTCTATCTCGACAGCTATGACGCGCTGGGCGCCAGCAGCGGCGGCGAACAGCGAGAGTATCCCGGTGCCGGCGCCTACCTCCACTACCGTATTTCCTGGCAGCACAGTCGCTTTGATGGCAGCACGGAAAGCTTCCGTGCGTTTCTTATCAATCAGACATATATAGGGATAATCGGTATTGGACCATATTACTTCGGGGATATCAGTCATCGTTGTCTTCTCCTTCCGCTGATTCAGATGTGTGTCAGCTGAAATTATACAAGCCCTAGGCCTTTGTAGCTATGTGGATGAGAAATAGACCGATGATACTGATTGACATCAAGGCGAATTTCTTTATAAGGCCGCCCTCCGCGGCTTCGCGGAAGTGTTTCGGCGAAAATCTATAGAATGCCAAAGCTATGAGTAATACATAGACCGGCTGGACCCCTTCTATAACCTTTACCAAAGACACCGGGCCGCGGCTGATGGCCAGATTCTGGGTAAATTCCGCAGCTATGGCTATTGCCTCGGCGATGATGAACAGCGAGATTATCTTTTTGGAATTGTGCCTCAGATCTTTGAAGAAACTGTCCCCGTTCAGAAACTTCAGTATAAGCAGGAAGTATAGCCCGCCTATACCCAAGCCAGCCGAAAAATACATATAGCCGGTAAAGAAGTCCGTGTGCAGGAAGGCATATTTAGAAAATAGCGATACCCCCGCATAAATGGTGGCCGCTACACTGACGTGCAACAGCGCACGGGAGAATTTGAACTTTCTAACTTCGGTCATGCCAAGACCGAAGGAGGCGAGTAGTACCACGGCAAAGCCGACAAGTTGCATGACGACCAGCCGCTCGCGCAGGAATATCCGCGCAAAGACCGGGATAAGTGCCGGTGTCAGACTGAACATGGCTATGACGACGGAAGGAGACTCGGTTTCAAGCGCCCGAAAATAGAAAAAGTAGTAGACCGCTGTCAAAAACCCTGCCAACGTAGCAAGTGCGCCGACTAGGATAGTTACGGGTTCCAGCGGCCGTAGCGCTAGCGCTACAAGCGGAACGGCGCCGAAAAGTCCCGATATGATGGCTCCGAAATAGGGACTCTTGTAGACATGCCGTATCATGTTATCGTCTATAAGATTGACTATGGCGAAAAGCAGCGGGGAAAGTAGCGCAATATAGAACCAACTCATTGGCTCAAGCATAGCCCCGCGTAATTATAAAAGCAATTATGTGTTATAATCTGAAATGACCAATATGAAAATAAACATCACATCGGGCACGGGCGTTGGCGCTACAGAGTTGGCCGCTTTTGACCATGCCCTCGTAAGCGCCAATGTGGCAAACTTCAACCTTATTTATCTAAGCTCGGTATTGCCGTCGGGAAGCGATGTATCAGTACCTGATAAACCCGTCAAGCCGGTCGGTGAATGGGGAGACCGCTTGTACGTGGTCATTGCCCAGCAACGTACCTCGCAGAGGAATCAGGAAGCTTGGGCCGGCATCGGCTGGATGCAGGACCCCAAGACAAAAAACGGTTTACTGGTAGAGCACCAGGGCTTCAACGAGGAAGAAGTACGGGCAGATATAAAGAACAGCCTGGAAGGCCTGGCCCAAAACCGCAATATGACGTTCGGTCCGATACATATGGAGGTCGTCGGTAAAAAATGTATTGCGTTACCTATCTGCGCCCTTGTAATTGCCGTGTTTGAGTCGGACGAATGGAAGGGTCAGAAAGAGTCGTATCTTTCGGCTTGAAACGAGTGTCTGAAACTATTACTGCGGTTTGTGCTGGCATTTGGCGTGATATGTTCTAAGATATAGGCAATATGGCAAAGATTATCCTGGTAGAAGACGACCAAATGCTCGCGGAGATTTATCAGACCAGGTTGCAGTTGGCCGGTTATGAATGTCTGATTGCAAACGATGGGATGACGGGTCTATTGCTCATAAAGGAGCATTTGCCCGATTTGGTATTGCTGGACCTCATGCTTCCCCAGATATCGGGCGATGATATTTTGCGTGAGATGCGAAAGCATGATTGGGGGAAGGATATCAAAGCCATCTTTTTGACCAATATAAGCGAATCCGAAGCACCCGAAGGACTTGAAGAGTTGGGATTTGAGCGCTATATCGTCAAGGCTAATCTGGCCAATAACCAGCTGGCCGAAATCGTGGCAGAAACCTTAGCTTCCGCGCCGACAAAGTAATTGTGCATTTATCTAATCTCTCGTAGGATACATGTATGCCTAAGATAGCCATAATTGAAGACGACCAAGCTATCTCCCAGATGTACCGCATCAAGTTCGAAGCGGAAAACTATGAAGTTGAGACCGCCGAAAACGGTAAGCTTGGCCTGGGGCTGGCCGAAAAAATGAAGCCCGATATCATCCTGCTTGACCTCATGATGCCGGAGATGACCGGTGACGAGATGCTGGAGAAAATGCGCAAGACCGCCTGGGGCAAAGACATCCGTGTCATCATCCTTACTAATATGGGCGAGCAAGAGGCGCCTCCCTCGCTCAAAGAACTCGGCGTCAAACGGTTCATCGTCAAGGCGGAGATGACGCCGCGACAAGTTGCAGAGATGGTCAAAAAAGAACTGGCCGCTTGAACTGCTAAAATATAACCCATGGACATAGCAAGGTCTTCGCACTTGAGCAAAGTGCAAGGAAATAGCGAGAATCGGAGCAAGCCGTACACGGAGTACGGTGCGCGAGAATCGGAGCTGTTGACACAGCAATTTGCCAAGAGCGGCAGCGGAGTTGCGGGCTCCGCACGCAAGCAGGCTGCCACGGTGCGAGGTCTTGCATGAAAATAGCCATTTTGGGTTTTGGCAAAGAAGGCCGGGCGGCGTATGAATATTGGCACAAGGCCGCTCATGAAGTCACCGTCTGCGACCAATCGTCCGACATCAGGCTGCCGAATAAGGTAGGGTCGCAGACCGGAAAAGGATATCTAAAGAACCTTGATAGGTTTGACCTGCTTATCCGCACGCCAGCTCTTCATCCTCGGGATATCGTTGAAGCAAATCCAAACAGCCCGGATATCCTGGCAAAGGTCACGACAGGAACCAATGAATTTTTCCAGGTCTGCCCTACCAAGAACATCATCGGCATAACCGGTACCAAAGGCAAAGGTACCACCAGTACGTTGATAGTCAAGATGCTTGAAGCGGCCGGTAAGAGGGCGCATCTGGGGGGTAATATCGGCACACCGGCGCTCGAACTACTCAAGCACGACATAAAGACTGATGATTGGGTGGTGCTGGAGCTTTCCAATTTCCAACTGATAGACCTTAAGTCTTCGCCGGTTATAAGCGTCTGTTTGTTGATTGAGCCGGAACACCTAAATTGGCATGCTGACATAGATGAATACCTGGAGGCGAAGCGCCAGTTGATCCGAAACCAGACCGAAGACAATGTAGCGATTTATTACGCAGACAATCAGTATTCCCTGTCGATTGCCCAGGCCAGTCCAGGCATACTTATCCCTTATATGGCTGCGCCGGGCGCCGAAGTGATTGAAAACGAAATCGATAAGGAAAAGGTCGTCATTGACGGCCGCACCATCTGTGATGTCAACGATATCCGTCTGCTTGGCAGGCATAACTGGCAGAACGTCTGCGCTGCCGTGACCGTGGTCTGGCAAATCGCACGGGAGCCGGCTTCCTTGCAGCAGGTCATCAAGAGTTTCCCAGGCTTGCCGCACCGCCTGGAATTCGTCCGCGAAATTGACGGCGTGCGTTACTACAACGACTCTTTCGGGTCAGCTCCAGGCGCGGCCATTGCCGCCATGAATGCCATCGAAGGCCAAAAGGTCATGATAGTGGGGGGATTTGACCGCGGACTCGACCTTGATGAGCTGGCACGCGCCTTTGAAACGCACCAGGAGACTTTGCGGCGTGTGGTCCTGGTCGGCGCATCGGCAAAACGGCTGGAAGCCGAGATGAAGGCCCATGGTTTTACCAACTACGACTTATTGACGGCAAAAAACATCGAGACCATCGTAGACCATGCCCGCTCTTCCGCCCAGCCGGGCGATAGCGTCGTATTGTCCCCCGGTTTCGCCAGTTTCGATATGTTCAAGGACTTTGAGCAGCGCGGCATCAAATATAAGAAATATGTGAACAGCCTTTCATGAAATACCGCCAATTTACCTTCGAAGGCTACTTGTTCGATGCCTCTGAGAAAACACTGTCCCTTCATTACTGTATGGATGATGAACTTCATTTTACAGAGACTTACCGGTTCGATTTTGAGTTCGTGCCAGGCTATTCCCAGGAAGCCTTGCGGCGTGCCTTTGAATTGTTGCACCTCGTGGCTGGCGTTTCCTATTACAAGACGTATATACCCGCCGAGCTGGCGGTATCAAGTGCTCAGATTGACGGACCGACAGCCCATTTCTTATCGCAAGTCTATCAAAAAGGTTTGGGGGAGTTCTTTTACATCAACCAGCTCGATCCTGCTAGCGCAGTTACTTTTCCAACTACGGGCCATGACGTGAAACCGATTGAATTCGCGCCTGGCGAAGGATTGCTCATCGGCTTAGGCGGCGGCAAGGACTCTTTGGTAAGCACGGAGATATTGCGCGGACAGCCCAAAGTTGCAACGTGGAGTCTGAACCACCGCCCCCAGCTGCAGCCGCTAGTAGAGCGTGTCGGCCTGCCCCATTTTTACGTAGAGCGCGAATGGGACCAACAGCTACGGACATTGAACGCCCAGGATGCCTATAACGGACACATCCCTATCTCTGCCATTTTCGCTTGCGTGGGGGTAATCGTAGCCATACTGAGCGGTTATCGGGACGTCGTCGTCTCAAACGAAAGTTCGGCAAGCGAACCGAACCTGCACTACCAGGGGGTCGCCATCAACCACCAGTACTCAAAATCACTTGAATTCGAGCAGGACTTCCAGGCAACCCTTTCCCGCATGTACGGTGATAGTGTCCAGTATTATTCATTCCTTAGGCCGCTGAGCGAATTGCGGATTGCCGAATTGTTCGCCGGCCGTGGCTTTGATAAATATCATGATGTCTTCAGCTCGTGCAACCGGGCTTTTACGCATAATAGCGACCGTTTGTTCTGGGATGGTGTCTGTGCAAAGTGTGCGTTCGTTTTCCTGGCGCTGACACCGTTTGTTCAGCGGGAAAGATTGGAAGAATTATTCAGCGGAAAGAATCTACTGCTTGACCCGAGTCTGGAACCCACCTACCGGCAATTGTTGGGAATCGAGGGCGACAAGCCGCTGGAATGCGTAGGCGAAGTCAAGGAATCACGGGCCGCAATGCGTCTGGCCACGCAACGCTATCCGGAACTCGCCAAATACCGCTATGACTTACCGGCAAATTATGATTATCGCGCCCTTGCGGCCCATAGCATGCCAAAAGAAGCATTTGCTATCTTACGGTCTGCCTTGCCGACCTAATCACATTGTCAAACAACGCGCACACTGTAAGCGGGCCGACACCGCCTTTTTCAGGAGTAATCGTGATGTCCGGCAATTCACGCACATTGGCACTGACATCGCCAACCAGGCCGTTGCTGTCGGTCGCCACACCGGCGTCCACGATTACCGCGTTTGGTTTGACCATATCCTTGGTAATCAGCGCAGGCACACCAGTCGCGCAGACCAATACATCGGCCTCTTTAGTAACCTCGCTAAGATTCTGGGTATTCTTGTCCGCCACGGTTACTTTATAGCCCGAAGCCCTCCACATCTTAGCGAGCGGCCTTCCTACTAACCGGCCATGCCCGACGATGACCAACTGCTTGCCCATTAAATTGATATTGTAGCCTGCTAGCAACCAATCGATAGCCACGGGTGTCGCGGGGTCCATACTGGCATGGCCGCCCAGGCCGTCTACGTCCTTTGCGGGGCTGACACTGTCGAGAATCTCGTCTGTCTGCAAAGGATTTGGCAGCGGAATCTGAACGATGATACCATGCACCGCTGCGTCGCCATTGAGCTTCGCTATTTCTTTCAGGGCATCCACCTGACTGATTGTATGGATAGCTACATCCACCAGTATATCTTCGCCGTAAGCCTGTTTGAGTTTCATGTAGCTATCGACGACCGGGTCGGGATTGGTACGGATTATCGCCAGCCGGGGAGCAGTGTCATGGGCCTGGCGCAAAGCGCGGACCTGCTTGGCCTGTCGCTCTTTTATGAAATCCGCAAGTTCCCTGCCGTTCAATAGTTTCACCGCCTCAGTATAACAGAGGTAAATGTTAGTAGTTTAGGCCTTGTGAGTTATTTTATAGAAATCATTTAGAGGTGGAGGTATGCTAAAAATGCCAACTTAATCAAAGGAGGTAACATGGCACAACGTAAGCGTGGTTTCGCGGCGATGCCAAAGGACAAAGTAAGAAAGATTGCCAGCAAGGGCGGTAAATCCCACGGCAGCGGCACGCAGGATACTCTCCACAACCTATAATTTTCCGTACGTTTGAGAGTACGACATAAACAAAGGCTGTCTTTGGATAGTCTTTGTTTATAT
>DATIHP010000008.1:0-2258 GCA_035480495.1 Saccharimonadales bacterium (SeqCode) | reverse complement strand
TCTGTCGTATCGGTCAGAACCAAGGGAATGACAGTCGAGTTGCTGGTGTCGATAGTACTATATTCCAGTGTTGCTGGAGCCGGATTGATAAGCACGCACGTATAGCCGACCCCCGTGCTGGCGTTGACGACAGGATTGAGCGTATAATTCGCGTCATTACCGCAGCCCGGTTTGGATGGGACGGAGCCGGCTCCTAATTTGGTCTTTATGGCGTTCTTTGCATCGTTAATCCCTGTTTCGGCCGCATAAAAGGCCTGCGTATTTAATTGCCTATCCAACGCCTGGCGTTGTTCGCGTTGGATGAACTTGGCAAAGCCGAGGACGATAATGCTCAAGAACAGCATGATAAGCATCGTGACCAATATAGAGACCAGTCCGCGCTGGTTTTGCTTGAGACGAGTGCGTGTTTCTTTCATAGCGCTTATTCCTATTCTACTACTGTATACGTTTCTGTACTACTGTGGTTAATTCGGAGATTGAACAGAACTGTGACCCTGCTTGTATCTTACAGGTGGGGTTAGTGGAGGCCGGATTGTTGAGCAAGTCGTCATCACCGGATACTACCCGCACCGTAACCTGCCACAGATTATTACCTGCGTCTGTAATCGTCAGGTTAGCAACGCGCATGAGCGGCGAGAGGAATTCCCGGCTGTTGGCCGGTAATGGTGCCGTCAGATCCAAGGCTTGCAGGCCGCCACTACATGTCCCGGCGAAATTGTCGGCAACCAGACCATGATCATTTGAGCTGTTTGATAGTTCATGTCCGAGCAACATACTGTACCTGCGCCCGCCTATGCAAAATCCGGTCGAGATATTGGGTGCAGAACCGTTGGATAACAAAGCGGACGAGACCTGGCCGCCGCCGAACTGGAGGGTCTGGGAAACATCGTCAATGATATTGCGAGCGGCCTCCTGGGTCTTGCTGTTAGTAACACCCCTATTATATATGCGTCCCACTTGTAAAAGGCCATATGTGCAAAGCATAAGAACGACAGAGAATACCATGGTAGCGATAAGAAGTTCGATAATGGTGAAGCCTTGTTGGCGTATCCGTATATTCATGGATATACCCTGTACGTTATGGCGGCTTCTTCGCGCCCATTACCGCCAGCCCTGTCCCACCGTACGCGTGCTATGAATTGGTTCTGGTTCGAAGCGTCGCGTTCAAG
The DNA here is from genome assembly GCA_035480495.1 of Saccharimonadales bacterium (SeqCode). Classification (GTDB taxonomy): domain Bacteria; phylum Patescibacteriota; class Saccharimonadia; order Saccharimonadales; family DATIHP01; genus DATIHP01. The sequence goes on along the minus strand of DATIHP010000008.1, from coordinate 1,089 downwards.
CGATACATAAAACGGGATACTATTACTGGCACTGTTCCAGGTGTTATTGGCGCTATCGACGACGCAGTTCGCTGGATAATTGCCAGAGGGAGTGGCACTGAATTTATCATTATCAACGGATGGCAACGGAATCGCGGATGCCGGGAAATCATTACGGGATACGGTGTTATCAAAACAAAGCGTGCGCGGTTTGGCGGTGTTGAAAACGTCAACTACAGTGTCGCTAGCCGCGCTTTTTAAGCGCTCGAGCTGAATTTCGGCTAATTTTGTTGCCTGGCTGCGCTCTTGTGATTGCTGGGATATATTGATGCTGCCGTTAACCGCCACAAACGCACCCGCCAGCACGGTAGCGACGACAGTTATTGCCAGCAATACCTCTACGATAGTGTCGCCCCGGTCACTAAGTTGTCTCATAAGCATACACTGCCTTCCCCTATGGTTAACTGGGTGCTTAGCCGATTCTGGTCATCCCCTACGACAATTTTACCGTATTGGCTGCTTGACGCACTCACGAAACACAGCGTGATACCGTTCTGGGGGTTTTTGGACGCAGCGCTGGTATCCATGTCGATGATTGCCTGGGCGGTGTCTTCCTGTGTCTTATCCAGGCTGGATGGTACAACCGCCCATAAATCGGTGAACTGTTTGCTTGACTGCAACGAGCCGGTGATACTGTAGCTGGTAAAGTTCGTGAAGAAGCCGAAGGCGCCTATGGGCTGTGGTCCGCTGCCGTTATCATAGGTGATGGATTGCAATTGCAGGCCGTAGCCAAGTTGTCCGCTTTCTGTCGCATTGGGGCGCGCAGGTGCCGCAAGTGTGGGGGATATGGGCATGGGATGGGCCTGAGCCAGATTCTGGACTTCGGCGGATGATAATGGGGAGCCGGTATATTGTCTACCCACGACACTGAATGTGTTGAAGGCGGTGCGGTCCGAGGAAGGTCCGAACTGCATGACCCGGCCGATAAACGTACAGCCAACATTGGCACCTTGGTTATTGGCGGCAGCTTGGGCTATCAAATCAGGCGGTTGAGAACCATCCAGCGGCGCTGTGCACTGGAAATTGTTGGTATAATTATAAACTCCGGTA
>DATIHP010000007.1:0-3540 GCA_035480495.1 Saccharimonadales bacterium (SeqCode) | reverse complement strand
ATTACCCTGCAATGGCAGGCACAAAACGGTTCGGCCGACTTCACGTGCCCTGATAGCGGTGCGGGCACTCCGAATTTCCCCGACTTGCCCCCGGCCGGCGGCTGGACATGCGGGACGGGTATCCTGCGCGTAGATCTGGTGCCGTTCGGCAGTTCGGCCACGCGTAACGACCTGGACGACTCGCTTTTCAACGCTTTTCTCTATCCCCAAGCCAGTGGCGGTGTCGCATCCACCACATATAATGGCGCAGGGACACAGCTGAAAGCTAACAATTTCAAAGTAACTTGCTCTACTGCCAATACGCCTAAATTCTGTAAATTTACCATCAGCAATATCAAAGCTCTTGTCGGCGGTACTTACGGCAATACCTACCGGGCATATCTGCGGGTCAAGTCCGTGTATATCGCCTCCAGTCTGACCATATCCGCCACTACCAACAGCGGTAACCCGGCCTCCTTCAGCGGCACCCAAGTAATGATAGATTCTACTGGCAAGGCTAATGACGTCCTCCGACGCATCCAGGTACGGGTACCGGTCAACCTTTCGGGCATCTTACCTGATTCGCCCCTTGATACGAGCGGCAGTATCTGCAAACGCTATCTGGTCGGTGCAAGCTCTGTAAGCGACCCTGACGGCTGCGGTTTCTAACCCTTGCTACGGTGAAATTTTTCGTGGACACTTTTCAGGTGCGGATCGGTGACATGGGTATATATCTGGGTAGTCGATATATTGCTATGGCCTAGTAGCGCCTGCACGGAACGTAAATCGGCACCGTTCATAAGCAAGTCTGTCGCGAACGAATGGCGCAACGTATGGGGGCTGACGTGTTTAGTGATTCCTGCGAGCAACGCGTAGCGCGCCACCATCCGTTGGATACTGCGCGCGGTCAACCTGTGGAAGTTACCGCTTAAATCCACGGTTTTGCGGCCGCTGTAGCGGATGAATAAAGGGCGGGTCGTATCATTACGTTTATCAATATAACGCTGCAGCCAATCAGCGGCTGTCTGGCTGATAAAAATAGGCCGGTCCTTCTGGCCTTTGCCGCGCACCATGAACTCGCGCCGTTTGAGGTTTATGTGGTCTTTATCCAGCCCGACCAGTTCCGACACACGTAGTCCGGATGAAAACAACAGTTCCAGGATAGCCCGGTCGCGCAGCCCGCCCAGACTCTCGATATCCGGCTGTTCAAGCAGTCTAAGAACCTCTTCCCCTGACAAAAAAGTAACCTGCGTCCGCACTGTTCGGGCCAACTCAATCTTGTCGGGTGCCAAAGCATCAATATCGCGCTTAGCACAGAATTTTAAGAAACTTCTGAGCGCGATAAGATGGTAGTTCTGGGTAGTTTTCTGCAATTCGTCGCTGGTGTTGGTGCCCAAACGGTTCAACCACAGCCGCCACTTGCGGACAAGCTCGCTCGTGATATCGGCGACCCGTATATCACCGGCAAAATCAATCAGCCGGGTAAGGTAATGGTCATAATTGGCGATTGTTTTCTGCGAACGGTTTTGTTCAATCTCCAAATACTCCAAAAAATCCGTCTTGGCTTTAGCGAATAACATAACCATATTGTACGACACAAAGTAGTGATTAGCGTTTAGTTGATAGTATGAGTAATTTTTATATCATCCACCAGCCACTAACCACTATAAACTTCTCTCCCTATCTGTTACAATAACCCTTAAGTAAATAAGGAAAATCATGGAACGAACCCTCATCATATTAAAACCGGATGCTCTGCAGCGCGGCATTACAGGCGAGGTCATCACCCGTTTTGAACGAGCCGGCCTGAAGATAGTCGGCTGCAAGATGCTCCAACCTGATTATGACCACTACTTCCATCATTACGAAAAAATCAGCCAGATGGTATCGCGCCGCGGCCAAGCAGCCTTTGATGTAACGCTTGAAATGATGCAGCGAGGTCCGGTCATCGCCATGGTGCTGGAAGGGATTGAAGCGGTCAGTCTTGTCCGGAAATTAGTGGGCACCACCGAACCTAAAGACGCGTTACCAGGCACCATCCGCGGCGATTACGCCCATGTCAGTTTCGCCCACGCTAACAGCCACGGCCAAGGTATCGCCAATATCATCCATGCTTCAGGCGATATAACCGAGGCTACCGCCGAAATCAAACACTGGTTCGCTGAATCAGAACTGTTTGATTATGAAACGGTGCACGAACAATATACCCAGCCAAAGCCTAAGAAGAAATAAACTTCGTTAGAGGTTTCTGGGGTCCCCAAGCCGAGAGGATTCGGCTTGGGGTTAAGCGCCGGAATTGTTGGAGGCGGGAAATAAAACGACTTTCATGTCGTTTTATGGAAGCCGGAATGCAATTACAAGCTGGTGTCCCCACCGCGATTCGAACGCAGATCTCCTCCTTAGGACGGAATTATTCTATCCATTGAACTATGGGGACGCACGGGGCTAGTGTATCTTAAACTACTTGAACCTATAACCTATAAGCTATAACCTTAAGGCGTATGCCAAACAAATACTTCGCCGACCAGTTTGATGATGAAGACGTGCTACTTGTTTTCCGTAAACACCCCATAGTGATGCGCAAAGGCTTAGTGCTTGCCATGTTGGGCCCCTTGCTCGGTGTTATACCTGCAGCTACTAAGCCCAGCCTAGGCTTCGGTTGGTTTTTTGGAGGCTTATTAGCCGGTTTCGTAGCAGGCGGACTCTGTTTTCTGCCGTCTTGGATCGCCTGGTTTTACAGCGTATTCATTGTCAGTGACCAGCGCTTCATCCAGATTACCCAAAAAGGCCTGTTCCACCGCAGCGTCGTGGATATCGGTCTGAATCAGATACAGATGGTCAACTACGAGATTGCTGGTATGCAGGAAACACTGCTAGGATTTGGTACAATAATGGTGCAGACATACGTAGGCGATTTGGTGGTACACGACGTTCATCATCCCGCCAAAATCCAGAAAAAAATGCTGCATATATTGCGCGACCAAGGTGTCATAGTCACCAGCCATCCTATCAAGCGCGGTGAACAAGAAGCGAGCGAAGAGCTGGCAGAGGAGTAGTCCGACTGATGAAAAAGTTAAAACGGCCTAAAAAACCGCGCCTGCGTCTGGGCAGATTCAAGCGCCGCCAAAAAGTGACTCCCATCACTCCCGCAGTCCCGGAAACGGTCCCGCGTATCACCAATGAGACCATTGCCGCCCACCGTGAAGAAGTCATCGGCGGTGCGCGCAAATATATCTATCCCCTGCAACATTCCAAGCACCGCATCATCCTGACCACTACCATACTTCTGATCGTCGGTATCATCGGCTTTTTCAGCTATTGCACGCTGGCGCTTTACCGCTTCCAATCAACCTCAGGCTTCTTGTACAGGGTGACACAAGTGGTACCGTTCCCAGTAGCACGGGCCGGCGGCAGTTTCATTTCCTACGAAAGCTATTTATTCGAGGTCCGTCATTACAAGCACTACTATGAATCGCAACTAAAGCTGGACTTCAGGACCAAAGAGGGCCAGCAGCAACTGACTGCGTTTAAGAAACAGGCGCTGGACAAGGTCATAAACGA
>DATIHP010000006.1:0-2206 GCA_035480495.1 Saccharimonadales bacterium (SeqCode) | reverse complement strand
CTATGGTTGGCATATCCGTAATCCGGCCGTCTTGTATCATATCCAGTACCTGGGTAAGCGGTACGGTCAGAACTTCCTCGATACCTTCTTCGGCCTGCTCATGTTCCGCTGTCTCTTCAAGCTCCTGGGCCAGATATATATCGGACCATTGGTCAGAAAGACCGTTGCCAAGTTGAAGGTGGCCGACGCGGGTCCAGCGCTTTGCAAGCAGACCGGCTTCTTCCTGTAGTTCGCGTTTTGCAGCTACAAGCGAGTCTTCACCATCGGTGCCACCAGAGGGGACTTCTATGGAATCGGTCTGTGTCGGGTACCGGAACAGGCGGATAAGATATGTCTCCTGCTTATTGTTCACAGCGACGATGGTGACATTCTGACTTGGCTGTACTACGAAATACTCGCCTGGTTGACCGTTCGGCTTAACCACATTGTCTTTTCTCACCTTGAACCACGGGTTCACGTGTACGACTTTGCTACGAATGGTTCTGTACCGGCCAACCATGGTGTCCCTATCTATGATTGCATCTTATTTGATGTAGTCGTGGAGTTTTTTGGCGTCTTTGTGCTTGCGTAGTTTGGCAAGGGCTTTGGCCTCTATCTGGCGGATACGCTCACGGGTGACGGAAAATTCCTGCCCTACTTCCTCAAGTGTGTGGCTTTTGCCGTCTTCCAGACCAAAACGCAGCTTCAGGATTTTTTGTTCGCGTTCCGTCAGCGCTCCCAGCATGTCCTTGACATGCTCCTTGAGCAGCTGGTTGGTGGCCGACTCTTCAGGAGAAATAGTATCCTCGTCCTCAATGAAATCAGCCAGGACCGAGTCTTCTTCATCGTCTCGTACGGATGCGTCCAAAGAAGATATATCCTGTTTTATCTTCATGATGTGTTCAACCTTGTCGACATCGATTTCCATGGCCTTGGCGATTTCCTCGTTGGACGGTTCGCGGTTCAGTTCCTGGGTCAGACGGCGCTGGGTGCGCAACAGTTTGTTGATGGTTTCTACCATGTGCACCGGTATACGGATGGTGCGGGCTTGGTCGGCGATGGCCCGGGTAATGGCCTGGCGTATCCACCAGGTAGCATAGGTGCTGAATTTGAAACCTTTGTCCGGGTCGAATTTCTCAACGGCGCGCAGTAGACCGGTGTTGCCTTCTTGGATGAGGTCCAGCAGGTCAAGTCCGCGGCCGACGTAACGCTTGGCGATGCTGACGACCAGGCGCATATTGGCCTCCGCCATTTCGTCCTTGGCTTTTTTGTCGCCTGATACCACGCGTTGCGCCAATGCAAGTTCTTCCGGCGCCGTCAACAACGGAATCTTACCTATTTCACGCAGGTACAGCCGCACTGAATCATCGGCGATATCATCAAGATAAATCTTTTCATCAATGACAATCTCCTCGTCGTCTTCTGCTGTCCATTCATCACCTAAGGCCGTGGCCGGCTCAATGCCGGTGATGACAAGATTGGCATCAGCCAGCTCTGTGTAAAGCTGATCCAAGATATCGACGTGTTCCGGCGTATCGGCGATAGCGGTAAAGATATCGCGCTGGTCAATCTTGCCGTCTTTTTTAGCTTTCTCTACCAAATCCGCCTTGGCCTGGAGCAACACCGGATCGATAGTATCGTCTGTTACGACTGGTTCATCTGCCATTAGAAAGTCTCCTGACTGGTTTTTAATAAAGCGTCGAGTGTTTTTGCCCTGGCGAGCAGTTTTTGGGAAGTCTCCTCGTCACTCGTGTGGAGGGCTTCGGCTATTTGTGCTTTTTTAGCTTGGACAAACATCATAATCAGGCGGATCCGGAGCCGATTAGCGGTGTAACGCGCTTCGTGCTCGTCTAGATCAATAAATAACGCCTCGTATTGTAATGCTACTATTTTAACATAGTCGGCGATATCCTGCAACAGGGGTGCTTTGTTAAGATTCCCGTCAAACTCCGGATGGGCTTGGAGGTATTCCATAAGTGTGCGGGCCGTATCCTGAGGTAACATCTCTGGGTCAAGTAGCTCCAGTTGGTCGCGCAGGTCAGGCCGCATGAGCGCCAAGGCCAGCAGATGGTCCTGGGTCTTAGCCCACTCCAGCTGGATCTGGTCAGCCTGAACACTCCTTGTACCCGATTTCTGGCGCAGGCGTTTAGGGGCATTATCGCCAGATAATTTTGTATCCAAAGCCTCGATTCTTACCCCTGTTATCTTAGCTAATTTCTGGACATAG
>DATIHP010000005.1:0-4719 GCA_035480495.1 Saccharimonadales bacterium (SeqCode) | reverse complement strand
TTGGTTAATGACCATGCTGTCTTGAGGACCGTGCAACTCACAACCAAGCTTGACCAGGGAAATGTCCTGATTAGCTGCAGATTGGCTGCCGTCTGGCTGTACTTGCTGGTTAACGCGCAAGTAGTAGATGTTGCTGACACGCATAAACTTGTCATTAATACTCTTGATGTTACCAAAGTAAACTTGTCCACCATTCAAGAAAACGGCTTGCATCTTGCCCTTATCTACATCTTTAGAAGATGATGCAGAACTGCCGCCAAATGCTACATAACTTACAAGTGCTACCAAGAGTACTGTAATACAAAAGAGTAGCCCTACAGTTGCAACTCGTGAATTGAGCATAGGGACTTTAGATTTACGTGATGTACCCGTGTGATTAGCGGGTTGGTTTGCAGGCTGTGCCTGGTCGGAGCGATTCCATTCCATATAAAAAACCACCTTTGTTTATTGCTTTACGCGAATAAGTGTAACGCATAAGCGCTTAACGATGCAATAGTTGTTTTTATGACGTCTAAGGTGTGGAAAGTTTATAACAGGGGTCAAACTGCTATAACAGAGTAGGATTGACGGATTCCCCCTTGACAATCAAAAACTGACAGGCGTATGGTAAGTGATACCAACAGTAACGTAAGAGAGGGAGAGCTATCATGGCTTACAAGCACACAAACTCTAAGGGAGTAACATACTTCTTAAACTCAAAGACCGTCACACTACGTGGTGGCAAACAGCAAGTTATTTACTACTTCAGCAAAGACCAGCGCCCTGAAGCTATCGATGCCGTACCTGCCGGCATGATGGTCAACGAAAACCCACGCAACGGGTTCCTGACCGTTAAGCGCAAATAATCTAAATCAAAAAGAAGAACAGCCGGCCGGGGTCCACCTGGCCGGCTTTATTTATGAGCGATATAGCTTAGCGTGTTAACTTTTCTTTGATATAGTGAGGGTATATGGCGGAAATAATTGTCAAAGTAGACAATATAACTAAGAAATACGGCAAGAAAAAAGCCGTAGACGGCATTAGTTTTGATATTAAGAAGGGTGAAATCTTCGGTATCTTGGGACCGAATGGGGCCGGCAAGACCACTACCCTTGAAATGATAGAAACCCTCCGCGAGCTCGACGGGGGCAAAATTACCGTAGATGATATTGAAGTATCCAAGCATCCGCAGCAGGTCAAATACATTATTGGTGTGCAACCGCAAAGCCCGGCATTCATGGACAAGGTCAAACTCACCGAACAGTTGGAACAGCTGGCCTCGGCATACGGTGCCCGGGTCAATGCCGCCAAACTACTTGAAGAAGTCGGTCTGACCGAAAAAGCCAGTTCTTATGTAGAGAATCTCTCCGGCGGCCAAAAGCAGCGTTTCAGCATCGTGGCCTCATTGGTCCATAAACCGAAAGTATTCTTCATGGACGAGCCGACTACCGGTCTTGATCCACAGGCCCGGCGTAATCTCTGGGACCTTATCCGCGAGACACGCGATAAGGGCACAACAATTCTACTGACCACCCACTACATGGAAGAGGCGGAACTCTTATGCGATAGGGTGGCCATCATGGATAACGGCAAGATAGTGGCTATTGATACTCCCAAGAATCTGGTCAAGCAGTTGCTTGATAAAGGCTTTACCAAGGCTCAGCATGTCGAACAAGCGAATCTTGAGGACGTATTCATCGACTTAACCGGCAAGGAACTAAGGGACTGAACTCTATGAAAAAAGCATTTTTGCCGGTTATAGTTTTTGCAAAGATTGCCATCAGACGGGCTTTCCGCGACAAGACAGCCATCTTCTTCATCTTTCTCTTCCCACTGATATTTTTGTTTGTCTTTGGCGGTATCTTTGGCAAGAGCGGCGGCGTATCCTTCAGGGTCGCACTTATCAACGAATCAAACAGTCAGTTTGCCACACAGTTCGTCAATGACGCGAAGGGCCAAAAAGTCCTTAAGATTGACACTAAATCCGATACCTTGGACAAAGCCAAAGAAAAAATGAGCCGCAGCCAGATAGACGCCGCCATCGTACTCCCTAAGGATTTTGGTGAGTCCAAAGTCGACCAAGCCTATCCTTCGGGCCAAGCTGTCATCTATTACACCCAGAACAGCGAGCAAGCCGGACAGACCCTGGCTTCGGTACTGCAAGAGCAGTTCAACCTGATAAATCAGAAGTTCGTAAAGACCCAGACACCTTTTACCGTCAAAACCGAACAGACCAGCCAAAAGGCCTTGAAGCAGTTTGACTACACCTTTGCCGGTCTGCTTGGTTTCAGTATCATCGGCCTTGGCATATTCGGTCCGGTCAATGTCTTCCCCGAACTCAAGAAACAGGGAGTGTTGCGCCGTCTGCACACCACGCCGTTGAAAGTCTGGCAATATTTCCTGGCCAACGTTCTCTCGCAGGCTTTCGTCGGAATATTTTCTATCTTATTGATGTTCGCCGTCGCGATGGCAGTTTTCCATCTGAAAGTGAGCGGCAATCCGCTCGAACTCGGGGTTTATATAATATTCGGCATCGCTATGATTTTTGGAATCGGTATGGCTATCGGCGGTTGGGCAAAAGATGTCAACCAGGCAGCCCCGTTGTCCAATATCGTAGTCTTTCCTATGCTGTTCTTGTCAGGCACCTTCTTCCCCCGGTTCCTCATGCCCGAATGGCTGCAGAAAGTTTCCAGTTTCCTGCCACTTACACCGGTCATTGATGGGATACGCCTCATTGCTACGGAAGGCAAGCATCTCACCCAGCTTGGACCGCAGTTAGGGCTGATGGCGGGATGGTTGGTCGTTGTTTACATCATAGCTTTCAGAACATTTAGGTGGGAATAGTAACAATTAGTCTTTGATTGCTTTTGCCAGAATTCTAATCAAATAATCTTGTTTGCTATGCTGTAGGGGTGAAAGCAAAGACAATGCAATATGTGGCATGGGGAATGGCGCTGGGCGCCGTTACTTTGGCCGTAATTGCATGGGGGCAGGGGTTTGGTTGGCAATTCTCAGGGCTGAGCACATATCAGATATTCCCCATATTCGGGCTACTGGCGTTCAGCCTCATGTGGTCGCACTATATGGCCGCAGCCTTGCGGATGTACTTTAAGCTGGACCGAGCAGTGCTTAAGACGTACTTTGAGGTGACCAGCCTGGCTGTCTTGGCCGCCATCATCACTCATCCAGGGCTGCTGGCATGGCAATTATGGCGCGACGGCTCAGGCTTGCCGCCCGGCAGTGAACTGCATTACGTAGCGGCTGATAAGAGCATCTGGATAGTATTTGCCATGGTGAGCCTTTTTATCTTCTTGGCGTATGAGTTCAGACGTCAGTTCGGGCAAAAACCATGGTGGAAGTTCGTACAGTACGCCAGCGACATCGCTATATTCCTGATATTGCTGCACGCCTTGAACCTGGGAACACAGCTGCAATCCGGTTGGTTCCGGGCTGTCTGGTATTTTTATGGTGTTACCCTGCTAGGCGCAATCGTCTACATATACTCGCAAAAATTCAAAAAGAAACCAGCTAATCCATAGCCTGGTTAAATATTTACAGAGGTGACATAATATAAGTCATGGCCTCGTCACGCAAGTATCAAAGAAATCCTGAACGTACCCCAGAGCAGATATCCGAACTTAATCGTCAAGCCCATGAGGAGGCAGTCGATTATCGGACGGAGCCGGGGTTCAGGGAAGTGACTTCCGCGGAAGCCAAGGAACACCTGGAACGCAGGCGGCTATTTATCGATGATTTGCACAATACCACCTCATTAAGCGATAAAGCAGCAGCCGCTTTAGCTTTTTCTGATGATGAAGCGGCCATAAGAGCCAGATATACGGGCCAAACCGATACGCCGGTCGCGGAAGAAACGGATGAAGCCCTAGATATAGAAACGGCTGCAATCAACCAAGCCTGGGGACGAGGTGTAGTCTGGGACCCGTATAGCCATGACCTTCCGCCAGAAGTGCAACGGGAACAGGGATACGGCCCGCCTCTTCCTCACGACCCGGAGGAATAACAACCCCTTTCTGTATACTACCTCTTGAATATGGATATCTGGGACCAACTACCAAAGCCTTTCTTCGTATTAGCGCCGATGGACGATGTGACGGACACGGTCTTCCGTCAGATGATTGCAAACATCGCGCCGCCCGATTTGTATTTCACGGAATTCGTGAACGTAGACGGGTTGCAAAGTCCCGGCCGGCCGAAGCTGCTCCCGAAACTACGCTTTGAAAAAAAAGAGAAACCCATCATAGCCCAGATATGGGGCAAGAACCCGGAAAATTACTATAAGACCGCCCAAGACCTGGTCGGGATGGGCTTTGACGGTATTGATATAAATATGGGCTGTCCCGTCAAAGACGTCGTGAAAAACGGTTGCTGCGTGGCGCTTATCAATAACAGGGAACTGGCAGTCGAAATTATCCAGGCCACCAGGGAAGGAGGCGGTTCCCTGCCCGTCTCGGTCAAGACACGGCTTGGCTTTAATGAGGTGGACCTAAGCTGGCACGAACTGTTGCTTAAGCAGAAACTTAACGCGTTAAGTATACACGGACGCACACGCTCGCAGATGAGTAAAGTCCCGGCCGACTGGACAAAGATAGGTGAAATCCGGGAAATCAGAGACAGGCTTTCCCCCGCTACCCTGATTGTAGGCAATGGCGATGTAAAAAATCGCCGCCATGGCCTGGAGTTGGCGGCACAGCACCGTCTGGATGGCATCATGATAGGCCG
>DATIHP010000004.1:0-11205 GCA_035480495.1 Saccharimonadales bacterium (SeqCode) | reverse complement strand
ATGATGCGCTCCAGCAAAGGCCCCCTGGTACTGGAAGTGAACGCCAGCCCGGGTTTTGCGATAGAAAAAGTTACCGGACGGAATGTCGCCAGCCATATAATCGATTACGTGGAGCAGAATGCTAACCGTAAGCGCCGCCGCGACCGGGTCGGGGCATGATGAGAAACCCCGGGCGGGTTTCTAACTACTCAACCAGCAAGGCTGACTCCGACAGAGTCGGAACAAGTCCGGCGACTCTTCCTGAAAAACCACCGGTTAAACCCTATATTCTCCGTTTAGCCATGTTGTCAGGTTTTGTCATCGCAATCGGCTTATTATCTGTGTGGGTATTTCATAATCACGTTCATGCGCCGGGCAGTATGGTTCAGCCGGGTCATTCCTTAGACATAGAACTGAAAGGCCAACGTTTCGTTGTTGAGATAGCCGATACGACAACACTAAGAGAGCAAGGCTTATCCAACCGCCAGAACCTAGCATCGGATAGGGGCATGTTATTTATCTTCCAACAGCCCGACAAGGCCTGTTTCTGGATGAAAGATATGCGCTTTAATCTGGATATCCTCTGGTTCGACACTCATAAGAATCTTATATACCAACAAAAGAATCTTTCCCCGAGCACCTATCCGCAGACCTACTGCCCACCCATGCCTGCCTTATACGTGGTTGAGGTAAACGCCGGCACATCAGCAAAACTTGGCCTGGCTCCCGGCGACGTACTCACGTTCCAAAAGCAGTAGCTTTTTAACCAATCGGACGCTATTATGATGTTATGCCGCCACTGATATTGCTTGCTCTTCTCGCCGGTCTGCCACTTATACTTACCACCCTACTGCGTGTCAAGCCGCTTTACCTGTTCGTCAGCATTGTCATCGGTTATTTCTGGGTACAATATCTAGGCGAAAGCGCCGAACTGGTTATGCGTTCGCTAGTCCAGGTTTCCCATCCGGATGTGGTCATACGGCTTGGCCTGCTTCTGGTACCTTTTGTGCTGACATTGCTATTCATGCGCAAGACCCTGTCCACAAGCGCTCTGCCATTCCAGTTCATCCTGCTGGTGGCTGACAGCGCCTTACTGACACTGTTCTTATTACCGCTTTTGACACCTGGGACACAGGGTGCGATTTATCAGACGCATGCCGGTAACGTGGTGCGCCAGGCCCATGACGTAGCCATTGTCGCCGTGGCGGCGCTGCACCTCATAGTCATGTATATGACAAAACCGGCCTCCCATGTCAAAGGCCATCATGGCCGGCACAAATAATTAGGTCTATTGGACCGGGTTGGTAGGAGGCTGTACCGTCGGAGGGGTTGGCGGCAGGGGAGTACTGTCAGCCGGTACCGGCGAAGTGGCGACAGGCTGGGAAGGCGAGACTGGGCTGGCGACGACGTTATTGTTGAACGAATCCTGAACGATAGCGGCACCGATAGGGCCAAGCAGCCAGAGTAATATGAAGGCCAGGACACCAGATAGTTTACCGCCGGTAACTTTTTCCACGCCCTCGCTGTATTTCCATAACCACCATATGTTGACAAGAGGGATGATGAGAAGCCAAGCAGTCGGAATCTCTGCGCCGAGCGAATTCATTTCGCCTTTGGTCTTCACTTCCCAGTAAAGCGCATAAATGCCGAAGGTTATAAATGGCAACAAGGCCACGGCTATAGGATTACGGTTTTTCATTTTCAGGACTCCTACTTAGGTTATTGCCCTAAGAATAAGCTTAATTACCGGTGTTTGCAAGTGCTTCTACAGATTGACTTTCTACTTAAAATACGGATAATGTAAGAAGTTATTTCCCTTTAGCCTAACCAGTTTTCCAAACCAAGCAGGAACCTGCTGTTTGGAAAACTGAGAGGAAGCAACTTGCTGAGCTGTCCATAGTTGCCGAGCAAACTTGTTTTGTCGGCAGCTTGCGACAGCGCAGTATCACGTGCTGACGAGGGCCCATAGCTCAGCTGGTTAGAGCACCTGCCTTTTAAGCAGGGTGTCGTGAGTTCAAGTCTCACTGGGCCCTCCATTCGTTTGCGTTTAATTTATTGGGCCAAACTGGACGAGCAAGGTAGCCGATTGCACTCCAACACTGTATTCAGAAAATGCTGATGGCTTAGATTATCAGTAGTTGGCAGTATCACCCCAACCTTTAGAATTAAGTCTAAGTGGCTGGACAGGTGAAGCTATAGAGACCTGGTCCGGCACCAGTCAGCTGTTCACCAGCATTGACTGAACGGGTAGTTTTATTGGGGTTATAGATACTCAGAGTATAGTCAACACGTTGCCCGGTACCACCATTCGAATTCGCCAAAACGGGGAAGGTCATGGAACCGGCCGTCGGGTCTTTTATGCACAGAGCATATAGATAGCCGCGTTTCTGGGCCACTGGAGTTGCCGCCCACTTTACGCCGTTGGAATTTACCAGTGAGACCTGCAGGTTAGAGCTGCTGGAGCTGATATTCACCTCAATTGTTTTGCGATCACCACCGTAATTGGTGTATGAATCGGCTATCAGACACGTCGTATCGGTTGCGGTTGTCCCGCCGGCTACGTTACCAGTGCCACTCCTGTCAATATAATCATCGACGTCCCACACACAGCTGGTTGGATTTCTGACCCAGGTTGATTGATCAAAGGCGCACTTTATTGGACCCTGTGAGCCTCCGCAAAAGAAAAAATTGGGTGATTCTTGCTCCACGGGATACTGGATGTCACCGCCAAAACGTGAAAAGCTAAGCGTTTGTGGCGCTTGGGCGTAACTTTTCCAGATGAGATAGCTGCCAACAGCGGCAAATAAAAGCACGAATAGTAGCATATTGCGACGTGAGCGTAACATTATCCACCGGTTAGGCAGCTTGCGCCTGTTGGTTTGTTTCCTGGTTTTCATGTTTTTATTTCTAGGCATAAGATTAGTTAAACTACTAAAGCTTATAATGCTTCATGCTTGAGGTTTTGTCAATCAAGCCGTTCCTTGCCCCAAAACTCATTACAAAAAGTCTTGTGTAAACAAGGCTTTTTCTGTTTTTATAGATACAAGATGTTTGGGCGACGTTTTAAACTTAGGCGGACAACAATTATTACGCTTGGACTTGCGACGTTTTTAGGAGGGCTGGGTTTTGCCCGGACAGACGTCCATTTTTCTGATGAGCTGTTAATAATAGTGGCTTTATTCTTCTTAATCAGTATAGCGCGTCTGCGGGTTGCATTGGTTATAAGCACAGCATTATTCGGATTTACACTGGGTTGGTGGCGCGGCCAGGCCGTACTGAAACAACTAGAGCCGCTGAAAACGTTCAGCGGCCAGCACATCGTGGCCACGGTAGAAGCCGAAAACGATGCGGTCTATGATAACCGCCAAGAACTTTCGTTTGATGCCGGCAAGCTACATGTATCGGACCCGGCGGACGTACGTTTGCCGGGTAGGTTGCTGATTGCCGGTTTTGGCGAACCTGCCGTATATAAAGGCGACATTGTAGGGATTGAGGGCAAGATTTACGCCAGCCGAGGTAGCCATCAGCTTCGGATGAGTTTTGCCCAACTGAAAGTCCTGGGCCGTAGTGCCTCGTCGATTGATACGGCCCGGCGTAAATATGCTGCCGGGATGGAATCTGCCTTGCCCGAACCGCAGGCTTCCTTTGGGCTGGGACTCCTGATGGGGCAGCGTAATACCATGCCAGCATCTATCACCACGCAATTGGCGGCAGTCGGTCTGACGCATATCATCGCCGTTTCAGGCTATAATCTGACAATCATCATGCGGGCGGTCCGCCGGATACTCAATAAACGCTCCAAATACCAGACGACGGTCCTATCCTTGGTGCTTATGGGTCTCTTCCTACTGACGACTGGGTTCAGTGCCAGCATAGTGCGGGCGGCAATCGTAAGCAGCCTGAGCTTGTTGGCATGGTATTACGGCCGCAGTTTCCGGCCATTGCTACTAATTGTGCTAGCGGCTTCATTGACAGCGGGGTGGAACCCGCTTTATATATGGAGTGATATCGGCTGGTATCTGTCATTTTTGGCGTTTTTCGGCGTACTAATAATAGCGCCGCTCATAAATATACGGCTGTTTGGCAAGAAAGAACCGAAAGCATTGACCGGCTTGCTGACTGAAAGTCTTTGCGCGCTCATCATGACCATACCTTTCGTGCTGTATATCTTTCACCAGGTATCTTTGGTTGCTCTCATGGCAAACCTATTAGTCGTACCACTCGTCCCGCTTGCCATGCTATTGGCTCTAATGGCCGGACTGGCAGGGATGTTATGGCCGGTCCTGGCCGGGATAGTGGCTTGGCCAGCCCGTGTACTGCTCACTTATATGCTTGATTTGGTTCAGCTCATGTCCCGCATCCCTCATGCGTTGGTACAACGGCAACTTTCGTTGGTTGCCATGTTGTTTTTGTATGGCTGCGTGAGTCTGTTTGCCTTTGTGTTGTGGCGCGCAACAGAGAAGAGCCATGCTATACTAACGCCAGAATCAATGGAGAGCGATGCGTGAGCGGACATAGTAAATGGTCTACCATCAAGCGGCAAAAAGGTGCAAAAGACGCTGCCCGCGGCGCCGTATTCACCCGTCTTGGCAATGCCATAGCTCTGGCTGCCCGCAGCGGCGAGGACCCGGCTATGAATTTTTCTCTGCGGCTGGCGATTGATAAGGCCAAAGCTGCCAACATGCCCGCGGCTAACATCCAGCGCTCGGTAGACCGCGGGGCCGGCAAGCTGGGCGGTGACCAGATACAAGAAGTGTTGTATGAAGGCTATGGGCCGGGAGGCGTGGCTATACTGGTGGAGTGTGCTACGGACAACATCAACCGGACATATCCGGAAGTCCGGCTGGCATTCAGCAAACATGGCGGCAATATAGCGGAAAAGGGAGCCGTCGCTTTCCAGTTTGACCGCAAGGGTCTGATACGGGTCACAGGCGCCGGCGATGAATTGCTACTTACTGCCTTGGATGCCGGAGCGGAGGACGTTCAAGAAGAAGGCCGTGAATCAGTCATCTATACCGACCCAAAGCAACTAGCCAAGGTACGCGATAGCTTAGAAACGGCCGGTGTTGAGATACTGGAAGCGGAACTGACGTATGTGCCGAACAATACGGTAGCGATTACGGATAAGGAAACAGCCGCCAAGGTCATGCGTCTTATGGATGCGCTTGATGAGCAAGATGACGTCACCGCCACGCATGTGAATTTTGATATCCCAGAGGAACTACTGGCCAGCTGATGAGGATATTAGGCATTGATCCCGGGACGGGAATCTTAGGATTCGGCGTCATTGATATAGATGAAAAAGGCAAAGCACGCTTGGTGGACGGCGGGGTTATCCGCACCCCGGTCAAGGAAGACGACGCCGTACGTCTGCAGACCATCTTTGATGAGTTGACCGACATTATTACTGACACAAAACCGACGGTAATGGCCGTTGAAAAATTATTCTTCGCCCAGAACGTCACCACGGCCATGACGGTCGCCCAGGCCCGCGGCGTCGTACTACTCTGCGGCCAACAACATGGTTTGAAACTCCATGAATACACGCCCTTGCAAATCAAACAAGCACTGACTGGCTACGGCCGCGCTGAGAAGAAGCAGATGCAGGAGATGGTCCGGGTCATCTTGGGTTTGGATGCTATACCGAAGCCGGACGACTGTGCGGACGCCCTAGCGGCGGCTATTTGTTGCAGCATGACCCTCCGCTAAGACTTAATCAGACTTTTAGGCGGGTAGCGATGTTGAAGAGCCGCTAGAATTTCCGGCAGGCGGAACCTCCGCAAGTTTATTAAAACCATCCTGGATGACAAGAATGTCAATTCCATCCGGTATAAGAATCAAGATTACCAGTGCTATGGCAAAACTTGTATGACCGCCGCTGATAATTTCCACCCCCTTGGAATAGCCCCACAGCCAAATAACTACCAGCGGATAAAATAAGAAGAAACTGGCATAAATAAGTAAAATCCCCCATACCGCCGGGCCACCGCGACATTCCTTAGGCAGCGGTCGAGGATAAACATTACTACTGCTACCAATCGACTGTGTTCTGCAGTACGCTGGTTGGTTGGCTACCGTTCGGATAGTGCTAACCATAAATACACCAATCGACAGCACGATTAAGACAATAGGGATAAACAGGAATAAAGGAGACATAATCTTAACCTTAGGGTTCAGGTTCATCATTTCCCGGCGTGTTTTAACAAACCAGTATAACCGGTAGATACCCAAAGTTAATATAGTCAGCACAAACATTTTCCATATAACGCGCTGTTTCATTTTAAACGGTTCCTTTGTGGTTACTTTAGCTCTATTATGATTTCTAGCTGGTTAGAGTCAATAGCGGATGCGTATGAGATAATAATAAGTAATGATAGCGACACTAACTGGCACGGTTGCCGAAAAGCTGGCTGAACTCTTGGTTCTAGATGTGGGCGGAATCGGTTACGGACTGCTGGTGAACAATGAAGACTTAGGACAATTAACACTCGGTAAAGACGCCAAAGTGTATGTCCATGAACATATCAGAGAAAACAGTTATGATCTCTACGGATTTTCCCGCCTAGACAGCCTGCGTCTATTTGAGCAACTACTTGATGTTAACGGTGTCGGTCCTAAGATGGCGCTTAACATATTGGGCGTGGCCAATGCTGATGCAGTGCGGGCGGCAATAGCCTCAGGCGATACCAAATTCATACAAGCCGCCAGCGGCGTCGGCAAACGCGTGGCCGAACGTATCATCGTGGAGCTGAAGGACAAAGTCGGACTTATTAGCTCGGAAGGTGCGACGGACTTCTTGCAAGGTCCCGCCATGCAGGATGAAGCCGTCCAGGCACTAGTGGCCTTAGGCTTTACGGCACAGGACGCTACTTTGGCTCTGCAGAAAGTCGATAAGAAGCTACCGACAGAAGAGCGTATCAAACAGGCGCTCAAGGAGACCAGCCGGTGATTATGAAAACAAAGGACAGATATGGCAGTTGATAGGATAATACAACCGAACGTGCCTGATGACGACCCACGCGAGCAGGAGCTGGAAATCACACTGCGGCCGCGGGACTTCGCCAGTTATATCGGCCAGGAGCGCCTGGTCAAGAATCTGAAACTGGCTATCGCGGCTGCAAAAAAACGCAATGAGCCTATAGACCATGTGCTGCTATACGGGCCGCCTGGGCTTGGCAAGACTACGACCGCCAGCGTCATTGCCCACGAGATGGGGGCCAATATACGCATAACCAGCGGGCCGGCCATTGAACGGCCCGGCGATTTGGCCAGTCTGCTCACGAACCTGCAGGATGGCGACATCCTTTTCATTGATGAGATTCATCGGCTTCATCGCACCGTCGAGGAAGTCCTCTACAGTGCCATGGAGGACTTCAAGCTGGATATCATGCTCGGCAAGGGGCCGAGTGCGCGCAGTCTGCGGTTGGACCTGCCTAAGTTCACACTCATCGGTGCCACTACCCGTACGGGTGCATTAGCCGCACCATTGCGTGACCGATTCGGTCTGCAGCACCGGCTTGAATTCTATACTCCTGACGAAATCGCACAGATAATCTTGCGTGCTGCCGGGATACTGAAGCTGAAAATCAACCGTGAAGCCGCGATTCATTTAGCTGGCCGCGCCCGTCTGACCCCGCGTATCGCCAACCGGCTGTTAAAGCGGGTGCGTGATTATGCTGATGTCAAAGGCGATGGCACCATCAATCTGGCCGTGGCTGGCGAGGCGCTAGCACTGCTTGAAATTGATGAGCTGGGGCTGGATCCGGCCGACCGGCGTGTATTGGAAGCTGTCATAGAGCATTACAAAGGCGGCCCGGTAGGACTTGACACGATTGCTGCCATAACGGGAGACGAACGCACTACCATCGAGGACTTTTACGAGCCATATATGATGCAGATAGGACTGCTGGAGCGCACGCCGCGCGGCCGTAAAGTAACCCACAAGGCTTACAAGCATCTGGGCAAGAAACAAAATGATTCAGACCAGACAAGCTTGGTATAATAAGGACATCATGGACGAATCCCAACCAGAACCTTCCCCGGACATCTTGCCTCCCAACCCTGTCCAGGAAGAAATCGTAGACCCTTCAATACCGGAGGGGAACGCGTCCAAAGTCATTATAAAACGGCACCCCTTCGGCATCGTCGCCTTGTACTTACAAGCTGCCGTCGGGCTTGGCGCTGCCCTGGGGCTGGTATTTTTTATCGTGCCTTCACTCGTCGGGGCTGATAATAGAGACCAAGTACTGCGTATGGTAAGCCTGTTCGGATTGGCCGCCGCCGCGCTGACACTCGTTTTTCTATTGCTGGCTACGATAATTTACCGGAAAAACTACTGGATTATAACCGACGATAGCATCAGCCAGGTACTGCAAATCGGCCTGTTCCGACGCCAGATATCCGAATTATCAATGGCAAATATCGAGGACGTCACCGCAGAACAGAATGGCATCCTGGCAGAACTGTTCGGTTTTGGGACTCTTAAGGCAGAGACTGCCGGCGAACGTTCAAACTTTCATTTTTTGTACTGTCCCGAGCCGAATAAATACGCCCAAATAATACTGCACGCCCGCGAACGGTTCATCAACGAGGATCCGCAAGCTGCCAAGCGGGCCAACGAACTCCTCAACGTCCCCCGTAGCTAAGAGTTAGAAAGGGAAAAGAGCAGCGAACTTGGTTTTACTTTAGTAAAACTCGGCTACGCCGATGAGCGATGAGAAAAACCGCAAAGTTTGTCTCATTACAGCTACTCACTGAACGGATTGCTACGGGCCCGGTCGAACAGAGTCTGGACTTGGATATTCTGCCCCTGGAGCTGCTGTATCTTGTCTAAGACCGATTGATCTATCTTAGGGCGCTGCACGGTCTGTAGTTTTTCGGTCACAGCGTCTTCGCTTGGTTCGGCGCGGCTATATTGGTTTACGCGGAATACCAAAAAGCCAAGTATCCCGAGCATGATAATCATGAACATGAACACAATATAGCGCTTGAGAAGAAGCAGAGTGGGACGTAATTTGGCTGGCAACGTTTTTAAATCAAACTTCATGGCTTTATATACGTGGTTATGGTTAATGTAAAATTCAGACTGGAGCGGTTGGTGGAGTCGGGCTGGATTGATATCTGCGTCACTTGGGAAGTGCGCCGGTTCTGTTCGAGCCGGCTCAAGAAGTCAATCAGCCGGGCATACGTAACCGGAGCCGTCGTATCCGATACGACGGTGATATCAAGTTGGTACAGCCCGTTTATACCATCCACCGGTTTAACCTGAGTGACTGACGGTGTAGCCGCAGCGCCCGGAGCCGGGGTTGTTGCCGCACCTGCAGCCGCGGTGGGGGCAACCTTTTGGCCCAGGGTTGAGGCTGGGAAGGTGATACTGGCTATCTTGACACCGGCCTGATCCGCCAGGCTGACGATTTCCCGGGTTGTCCGAGCCTGGTCTTTATCCTGTGGGACGATTTGTTTGGCAATCGTTTCAAGTTCCTGGTACTTCTGGACGTCCTTTTTGGCTTGGACCAGTGCTGTTTGTTGTGCTTCAATGACCTGGTTATCCAGCTTTAGGCTGACCAATTTGCGTGATTGCTTATGCAAAAATATGTCTCCGACTACGACGGTTGCGATAACCAAGATACCCATCAGTCCCATGACCCCAAGCATCACAAAAAAAACTTTCTTGCTCGTCATTATGGCGTACTCCCGGTCGTGGGATTAATGAAGGAGAAGGAATTGTTCTTAGCAAACTGCGCCCTCAACTGGATGGCGCATGGGTATTGGCTCTTGACCGGATCGCTCGTTTTGGTACCGGTACATTGGATGTTGATGATGTCGGCCTTATCAAATATCTTATTGTTCTTGTCCTGCAGGTTGACCTGGACCTGTGTGGCGGTCTGATAATCCGTTGCTGCCGCCTGCAAGTCCAATCCTCCCTGTACTTTGTTGATGCTCAGATTGGTCAGAATCGCACCGTTAGGTAGGACGGCCCCTACCTGGAGTAACAATTTGGAAAACAATATCTCACGCTGCAAAGCTTGGACAACCAATTTGAGGCTGTTGGAAAGGTCCTGGACTTTCGTCTGGGTATCTTCCAGGTTCTGAGCCTTTAAATCGGCGTTACCTTGGTCAACTTGGGCGGCGTACGAATGGATGGATTGCTGCAAGTAAATATGGCCAACGGCTACGACTGCTACGATTACAAGCATGCTGGCCAGCAAAGCTAGCGACCATTTACGCAAGCGGGTGTTCCGGCGCGCAAACACAATGCTTTCTTTAAGATCAGGAGGAAGCAGATTGATCATACGTTGGCCTCCGTGAATATTTCCCTGGAATCCATGAGAGCCAGTCCGGTAACCGTGACATAGAGGGACTTCTCGATGGTGTTAGGGGGCTGTAAGCCATCAAAGTCCATGTGTTGCCATGGATCACAGGTGCGGACAGGCAGGCGTAAGGCATTTGTCATGTGCTCTGACAAGCCGGGCATATTGGCACCGCCACCCATAGTGACGATCTGCCCGATTTTACGCGTCGTACCGGAGCGTTCCTCGTAATACCGGATCATACGCCGGATTTCTTTGAGCATCTGTTCCAGGATAGGGCTTAGGCCTTCGGTTATTTCCTTCTGCTTCTTGCTCATACCCAGGCCGTACTTGGTCTTGATGACATGGGCTTCTTCACGGCTGACCGACAACTTCTTGGCGATTTCGGCCGTAAAACTATCTCCTCCACCTGGCACCGTACCCGTTACAATCAGACCCTCGTCATAAATGGTGATATCTGAAGAAAGTGAACCCAGGTCGATTAAAACGGTCGGGACATCATTTTGCTCCGAGTGAAGGAATAATCTTCCAGCGGCGCCGATAGTCGTCTCCACGGCGACTATCTCTAATCCCAAGATAGAAGCGAGCTGTACGTACGAGTCAACAATCTTTCTTGGCACCGCCACCGCCAATAAATCCTGTTCCTTTTCAGTTTTTTTGGTGACCACATAGTCAACGTATAGTTCTTCAATTGGGACAGGAACGTATTGTTCGGTCTCAAGTCGGACTGCTTCGGCCAGATCACTTGAGCTTAGGCTAGGCAAGGTGAGCGTACGTGTGAACGTGCGTGCGGCCGGAACCGCCACAGCCACCCGCCGGGTCGTAATATCGCCCACTAGGTGCTTATCAAAAAGCTCATATGCGGCTTTTGCGATAGCCGTCGGATCAGTAATTATGCCGTTGCTAATAGCCTTTG
>DATIHP010000003.1:0-5677 GCA_035480495.1 Saccharimonadales bacterium (SeqCode) | reverse complement strand
CAGCGGCGGCATATACGACGAGCTGCTCAAGCTGCAGCATGGCCGGGACAAAGAGCAGGTCCAAAAGAAGCTGCAGTCCTACGGTATCGCGTCCTGAGGCAAGGCGAGCGGGTTGTTGCGTAAAATACCTCTAGCCCGCGTGTCAACGGCAGCGTATACTTGGAACAACAAATAAGGAGGGAATACGTGGCGAGAACGCATGAACGCGTCTTTGCGCTCATCGGTGCGATACTCTTTTTGGGTACCAGCGTAGCGGTAAGCGTAGTCGTCGTACTGCAAGTACGGCAGCAGAACAAGCAGCAGCAAGATAACCAGGCCATTCAGCAGGCGTTGGACAAGGTCAAGAATCAAGGAGCAAAATTGGAAGGTACTAAACTAGAAAACTTCACACCGGTAGCCAAGGTCGACCAATTACAAAAGATAGATTTACAAGAAGGCACCGGTGATGTGGTAAAACCTGGAGATACGGTCACCGCCCACTATACGGGTGCGGTCGCCGCCACCGGAATAATCTTTCAAAGTTCTCATGACAGCGGCGCACCGGCAGTGTTTCCGTTGAACCAAGTAATAAAGGGCTGGACCGACGGTGTCCCAGGTATGAAAGTTGGAGGCAAGCGCCGCTTGCTTATCCCTGCAGATCAAGCTTATGGGGCAAATCCGCCGAGCGGCTCAGGCATTTCGGCTAATGCCGACCTGGTCTTTGATATAGAACTCGTCAAAATTGGCCAATAATGACAAAAAACACAACATATGGGGTCTTTACATTTACCATAAACGCTAGATATAATAGGGCTTAGAACAATTTAAAATCACAAAAGAGGACAAAGCAATGGTCAAAAACATCACTATCTTTACTACGAACACCTGTGCGTACTGTGGCATGGTCAAGAAATATCTGGGCGCCAAAGGCTACCAGTATGAAGAAGTTAATCTGGACACCAACCCGGAACGCCAAAAAGAAGCGTTCGAAATCAGCGGCGCGCTTTCCGTGCCCGTCACGGTGGTAACGAAGACCGATGACACCAAGGAAGTGGTGATTGGGTACAATCTGGCACGGCTCGCCCCCGCCGTGGCCTAGTGCTTAATGTTTTTACGGCGCACTGCTGCGTTATCGCTCCGGTGCGCACTCGCGGTATCTTATAATACCGCTCATTGTGCTCCTCACTGCTGCCTTGCATTGCATCCGTAAAAACACTAAGCTGTAAACCGAGAAGGAAGATATGGCAGGGACTGACAAAGAGATTCATGACTTGGTAATTGTAGGCGCAGGACCGGCCGCCTTGACGGCTGCCATCTATACGACACGCGAAGATATCGATACGGTTTTATACGAGAAGGGCGTGATAGGGGGCCTGGCGGCAGTTACCGACTGGGTGGATAACTATCCCGGCTTCCCGGACGGTATCGCAGGACTTGAACTGGCAGAAGCCTTACGTAAACAGGCGGAGCGGTTCGGAGCTGAAATCCGTCTGGGTGAAGTACTTAGCGTCAGCGATGAAGGCGCTCTCAAAAAAGTGGAGACGACCGATGGTGATATCTATGCGAAGACCGTGCTGATTTCTACGGGCAGTGATTATAAGAAACTAGGCGTACCCGGCGAACAGGAATACTACGCCCGGGGGGTACATTACTGTGCGACCTGCGACGGCGCGTTTTACCGTGATAAGCGTCTGGTCGTGGTAGGCGGCGGCAACTCAGCCGTGCAGGAATCAATCTTTCTGACAAAGTTCGCTTCGCATATTGACCTGTTAGTCCGCAGTAAATTCCGCGCCAGTGAAATTTTGCAGCATGAATTGAAAAAACACGCCGATAAGATAACCGTCCATCTGGGTGCGACGACGGATGAGATTGTCGGTGTGGACAATCACGTGGTGAAAGTCATCGGTACACAGGACGGTAAGAAAGTTAATTTCACCACCGACGGCGTCTTCGTCTTCATAGGTCTGATGCCCAATACGCAATTCTTACAGAACGGCTCCGTCAAATTGGACTCTATCGGTATGGTACGGACCACACCGGACCTAAGGACCAACGTGCCCGGTATATTCGCCGCAGGCGATGTCCGCAGCGGCGCTAACATGCAGATTGCGAGCGCCACGGGTGAAGGTGCCACCGCAGCAATGATGGTGCGCCAATATCTGGAGAATTTGGAACGCAATTCATAATAAAAACTTTACAGTCTGAAGTTTTTTTGCAAACATACATGTAAGTCATGAATCAAAAAGTTTCGCCCAGCATGTATGAGCTATGTCTTAGCCACGTCCGCGCCGATAGGACGATGCGCGCGGCCATAGGTAAGCAGCTTGAATCATACCAGCTGACTATGATGGAGTGGTTGGCACTCGGTGTCGTATTGGCCGAACCTAAAGATGGTGTCAGCATGACGCAGATCGCTGAGACGCTGGACGTCACGTTGCCGCAGGTGACGGCACTGGTCGGCAACCTGCTGAAACTTAAGCTCATCAAGCAGAAGACCTTGGCACGCGACCGACGCGGTCGGCAGGTGACGCTGACGCTCAAAGGCCGGCGCACGTTGCGAAAATTAGAAGACACTATCAGCCATACCATGCAGCGGTGGAGCGAAGATATTCCTGAGAATCAGCTGCAGACATACGTCATGACCGTGATGCAGCTGGGGCGCTAAGGTATTAGACACCTTTATAGCCCGGGAAAAAGTCCAGTACAAGACGACTTTTGTCCTGGCCGGCCTTAAGCATGTCGGCTTCCAGTTTTTCTACCATAGGTTCGGGACCGGAAACATAGACGAGCGGCGTGTCATAAGCCCGGGCTTGTTCCAGGATAAGCCCGCTGGTCAATAAGCCGGTTCGACCTGACCATTCACCCGCCTCTGAAAGGACGATGTCAAGCCTGGCGCCATAGCTTTCAAACAACTCGCGGAAAGCCACATCCGCCAACCTGCGCGCGCCATAGAGTACTTGTACCTGCCGCTTTTCTCCGTTATCGGATAGCCACTTGACCATGCTGCGGATGGGAGTTACGCCGATACCACCGGCGACGAATAGCAGGGGGATGGCAGAATCCTTCGGCAAAACAAAGTCTCCCATCGGTTCGCTCATCAGTATGGATGCACCAAGCCGTAAACCGAATAACGTCTGTTTGAACGTGCTGACCCTATCGATCGCATGTCTGGTCGTAATGCTTAACAAAGCCTCACTTGGTGATGAGGATAGCGTAAACCAGTGTTTCTCGCCACGGTCGTCGGGTTTGCTGTGCGGCAACGTCATCTGGATGTATTGTCCGGCCATATAATCAACACGGCGCTCCGGCTTGAACCAGAACGTACGGATATCTTGGGCAACCTCTTCAGTATGGTCCAGGATGACGTGCATAACCTATAACTTGCCGGATTTGGCCGCTTTTGGCGGTTTAATGTGCAGGCGTGATGGCTTGCCCACGCCATTCTGCCGTAAGCGCAGCCACGGGTGTTTGATGAACCATTCCGGATGGTCGGTACAGATGGCAGTCTGGGGGTAGAGTATGCGTATGAAATTGCCGAGCAGTCGGTTGTTCACGGTGTAGACGTACAATGACAGACCGGCTCGTCTGATAAGCCAGTATGTCAGCGGGTTGAGCAGCCAGAAATTCAATCCGACGCCATTGAGCTTGCGTTGTTTGGCAAAGTGGATGATGTCAAAGGGCTTGGTCCGCTCCAATCCGACCAGCCGTAGCTCCGGCCGCCGGTCTCTCAAATCAGTGAGCTCATCAAGCATGAAAGACACTACCGTGAAGTCTAATTTGGGAAATCGCTCCAGCACCGCTATCAGTTCCTGGGCACATCCCCGTTGTTTGATTTCAATGATGACAGGGCTAGGACCAACCATCTGTAGCGCTTCCTCCAAGCTCGGTACATGGGATTGCTCGTCGTTGAGAGTGATAAGTTGTAGTTCCTGCAGGGTGAGATCGCTAAGCTTGGCGGCATTGTTGCTTATCCGACTCAGATCGCTGTCGTGGCACAGGACCAGGCGGTTGTCTTTGGTCTTACGGATATCAAATTCAATGGCATCAACGCCCAACAGCCGCGCTAACTCCAGACTTGGCAGTGTGTTTTCAAGCGCTAACCCAGCCGCTCCGCGATGTCCGATGATTTTCATGCTTATATATAGTGTACAATAGTACCGAAGTAAACGGAGCATCACTCGTGGCTGATTTCAATCAAATTTTAACTCCCGGTAATATCGCTGACGGACTGGTCAACACGGTCGTTGAGATTCCTGAAGGTTCGATATTAAAAATCGAATGGGACCGTAAACGGGCAGCATTTATGCTGGACCGCGTTGAACCTGGTATCTTTACCAAACCAGTCAGCTATGGTTTTATCCCACAAACATTGGATGATGACGGCGACGAACTGGATACGTTGATTGTTTGTGATGAGCCGTTACCGACCGGTATCTGGCTAGAAGCAAAGATATTAGGGGTTATGAATTTTGAGGACGACGGCGACATGGACCACAAAATTGTGGTACGCGCCGCTGACGACCGCAACGATGGCGATTGGCTCAACACGCTTGAAGACCTTGGCGACCTCTGGAAACAGATGATTGAGCATCACTTCAACCACTACAAAGACCTGAAGAAACCGGGCAGCACCAAAGTACTCGGTTGGGGCGACACAGCCGAAGCGCAGGCAATCATAAACGAATGTATCGAGCGCTACAAAAAAGAAGCGTAGGATGAAGAAAATCGTTCCTCATGATGCGATTTTAGTACCGGACAAGGCTACCCGGGAATTTGAGGGTAAGATTTTCGACGTATATCAATGGCCCCAGGAACTGTTTGACGGCACGAGTGCCGTATTTGAACGTCTTAAGCGACCGGATACGGCGACGGTGGTTCCTATTCTTGGCGATAAGATTATTGTTTTAGAAGACGAGCAACCATCTATGGGCATGAAAGTGACATTTCCCGGAGGCCGGGTGGATGAGACGGACCAGTCAATCTTAGAAGCTGCCAAGCGTGAAACACTGGAAGAAACGGGTTATGAATTCAAGCAGTGGCGATTAATCGGGGTCCTGCAACCTCATCCGAAAATTGAATGGTTCATACATTCTTTCATCGCATGGGACGGTCAAAAGGTCGCGGAGCCGCACTTAGACGCCGGAGAAAAGATTACCTTACGTCTGGAAGATTTTGATGCTGTCAAAAAGATGTGGACCGAGGGTGTTGGCTATATGGGTGAAAGCAAACGGTTTTTTGGACATGTTACTAGCATAGAAGAATTGCTGGCGCTGCCGGAATTCAAGGGCCAAGAAGTCGATAGATAATATTGCGCTTAACTGGTTAAGTCCGTACAATACGTCCAGAAATGCTAATGCTAACCAAAGGGTAGGGAATGAAGACACGGGTGGCAATCAATGGTTTCGGACGGATAGGGCGCAATGCCTTCAAGATAGCGTTTGACCGGACTGACTGCGAAATTGTCGCTATCAATGACCTGACTGACACCAAGACATTGGCGCATTTGCTCAAACATGACAGCAATTACGGTACATATGAGCACGAGGTTAAGTTCGACGAAAGTAATATCATCGTTGACGGTAAGCCCATCAAGGTTTTGGCTGAAAAGGAGCCGGGTGTGCTGCCGTGGACTGATATGAAGATAGATGTGGTGATAGAGTCCACCGGTTTTTTTGTGGACCCTGCCAAAGCTCGTGCC
>DATIHP010000002.1:0-2204 GCA_035480495.1 Saccharimonadales bacterium (SeqCode) | reverse complement strand
TCAACTGCGAGGAGTGGGAAGAAAGCCTTCGGGCGAATAGAACTCACCGGGCAAGCCCGTTACAGCGGTAATCAAGCGAAATGCCAGGATGGTACCGTCTTGCAACCCAAGACTCCTGCACTAAAGCGGGAGTTTTTATTTTATGAAGTTCAAATCTGGTCAACGCCGCAAACCGATTGAGTACGAGAAAGACCTCGTTAAGTATTGGAAGCAACATGGGACTTTTGAGAAGTCGGTGCAGAGCCGTCCGGCGGACAACGCCTACGTTTTTTACGATGGTCCGCCATTTATCACCGGTGTACCGCATCACGGTACGCTGCTGAGTTCAGTTGTCAAAGACGCCGTGCCGCGCTATTGGACCATGAAAGGTAAGCGGGTAGAGCGCGTCTGGGGCTGGGACTGCCACGGCCTGCCGGCCGAGGTGTATACCGGGAAAAAGCTGGGTATCAAAGATCGCCGCGAGATTGGCACCAGCATAAGCCTGGAAGACTATATCAAGGCTTGCCGGGCCAATATGACGCAGACCGGCAGCGAATGGGAAGACACTATTGACCGCATCGGCCGCTGGGTCGATTTCAAGGGCGCCTACAAAACCATGGATAAAGAGTACATGGAAAGGGGCTGGTGGGCCTTCAAGCAGCTCTACGACGCCGGCAAAATCTATGAAGGCGAAAAGGTACTGCTTTACTGTACGCACGACGCTACGCCGCTCTCAAAAGCCGAGGTTGCCATGGATAACAGCTATCAGGACGACACCGACCCCAGTGTCTATGTGAAGTTCAAGCTCAAAGGCCACGATGCCTATCTGTTGGCCTGGACGACGACGCCGTGGACACTGCCATCCAACACGGCCATTGCTGTCAACGAACACCTGGACTATGTGGAAGTTGAGGTGGATGGACAGAAGTTAATTCTGGCTAAAGACTTACTTGATAAAGCCCTGACCGATGAGAAACACCAGGTACTGCCGCACAAGGTGCTACGAACGTTCAAGGGTAAGGAACTGGTCGGCAAGTCTTACGAACCGTTGTTTGAAAATAGGGGTACAAACGCGCACAAGGTCTGGCACGCTGGCTTTGTGCACGCCGAAGAAGGCACCGGCATTGCCCATGAGTCACCCGCCTACGGTGAGGATGATTACACTTTGGCCAAGCAGAACAAAGTGCCAATGATACTCGACACTGATGAAGAGGGACACTACACCGAAGGCGAGTGGAAAGGCCAGTTGATCTGGGACGTCAACAAGGAGATAGCCAAAACACTGCAAGAGCGTGGCATGGTCTGGAAGATTGAATATATCACGCATTCTTACCCGCATTGTCACCGTTGCGGTACGCGGCTGATGTACCGCGCGCACCCCAGTTGGTTTATGGATATCGAAGGTCAGCGGACTGAGATGCTGGAAGAAAATGGCAATATTAACTGGTTTCCGGAGCATATTAAGCACGGCCGCTTTGAAAAGACGGTGGAGAGCGCGCCGGACTGGAACCTTAGCCGCGACCGCTTCTGGGCGACGGCCATGCCGGTCTGGAAAGGCGTCGACAAACATGGTAAAGAGCACATCGTTGTAATTGGTAGCTATGACGAGCTGAAACAGCTTTCAGGGGTGGAGTTGGAAGACTATCACCGTCCGTGGATTGATGATGTAACATTTACCATAAGCGGCATCAAATATCAGCGGGTTGATAAAGTGATGGACTCCTGGTTCGAAGCCGGCAGCATGCCGTTCGCCCAGTTTCATTATCCATTTGAAAATACCGAGAAATTTGAAGCCAATTTTCCCGGCGACTTCATCGTGGAATACGTCGGTCAGGTGAGGGCGTGGTTTTACTATCTGCACGCCGTCGGCATTGGCTTGTTTGGCAAGAACGCTTTCAGCAATGTCATAACCACCGGTACATTGGCCGGTAATGACGGCCGTAAGATGAGCAAGAGTTACGGTAACTATACCGACCCCAACCTGTTGATGGATGAGTATTCGGCCGACGCCCTGCGCTTTTTGTTGATGAGTTCACCTCTTATGAATGGTGAAGATTACTCCTTGATCGACAAAGACGTGGCCGATGTCCACCGTAAGCTGGCCATGATCTGGAATATGTACGACTTCTTCACGATGTATGCCGAAGTTGATGGGTGGGCATGGAATGGTAAGCTCGAGGACCCGATCGTTGAAGATAGTAACCTGTTAGACCAATGGATCGTTT
>DATIHP010000001.1:0-2394 GCA_035480495.1 Saccharimonadales bacterium (SeqCode) | reverse complement strand
GGTAGGGTTTGCATAGGTTGTACGGTTGTGGTGGTAGAAGGTGGCTGCGTAGAAGTGGTGGTAGTGGAACTTTCGGTTTCCGGTACCGTGGTCGTAGTAGTAGTTAAGTAGTCGGGGGTCGTGGTGGGTGTGGTTGGCATTTCAGAACTTACCGTGGGCGGAGTATCAGCAACACTTCCTTGCTCAGAAATATTACCCGTTTGATTCGCCTCGCCAGCACGACTGGATGTCCCAAAACTCGGAGACTTTATTTTCCATGCTTGTTCAGAAGCACGCGTAGCTTCGTCCATAGGACCTTCAAATGGTTCGGGTTCGTAGCCCCTAAATTTACCTGATTCGTTCATAGTACCTTTCATTAATTACTGCTTATTTTGTTTTTTATTTCTTAGAACAGTAAACAAAGTATAGCAAATAGTTGCCAATTTGTCAATTATCCCAGATTGTTTCTAATCCGGCTGTGCCTCCGACTGGGCAAGCCCTTTTTCTTCTCGCTGAAAAGAGATACACATTTAGCGAGATATATATTCGCAAATCCAACCGCACTCCGTCAAGACCCTTTTTTCAACTAAGTCGCGGGTTCTGCCGCTCGGTCCGCCCCAAAAATTTTTACCGTCATGATAAATATAGCAAAACATTTTTGGGGGCTGCCCCGCCTCGCGTCACCCGCTAGGTGTCAGCTTGCCACAATCTACCGAAAGAACTTAACGGAAGCGCAGCCGGGTCGGTCGATCTGCGGAGATGCGATAATTGTCTATTGCAGCTCAGGCAGGCGACCGTCCGCGCGTGAGCGGTTCTGTAGGTAGGTTTGTGGAAGCTGACGCTGTTTAGTCTATCCGAGCATCCTGATTTAGGAGTTTGGCGCGCATGGCGGCGAAGCGCTTCTGCAAATCTTCGGTCTGCTCTTCCTGAGTCTTGGGTACGTTGTTGCCGTTCTGGCCCTGCGGCTTCTCGGAGTTTTTACCGATGACATTGACGACCGGGATGACGATGGGGCTGCGGCCGGTTTGTTCGAACAAGAAGTGGGTGACGTGTTCTTTGAGCTCTTGCTTGAACCTATCCAGGTCGATGCGCTTGAAGCGCTGCTGCACTGCCCTTCTCAGCTCGGTGCGGAAGGCATTCATCAGGTCCTCGCTGTCACGCATGTAGATGAAGCCGCGGCTGATGATATCCGGACTGGTCAGCAGACCGCCGGTCTTTTTATCAACCGTCAGTACGACTGCTACCAGACCCTCTTCGGCCAGCATCAGACGGTCTTTAATGACGATGTTGCTGACAATGGCGCCGGTCTGGTCCACCAGCACGGTACCATGTGGAACTTGGCCGGCTGACTCCATCACATCTTTGCTTATGGAAAGAATCTCGCCGTTCTCGGCATTGATGGCGTCTTTGCGCGGAATACCCTCTTCAATAGCGATTTCCAGGTGGCGTTGCTTAGAACGGTAGCTGCCATAGATGGGAATGAAGAACTTGGGTTTGGTCATGGTAATCATCTCGCGGTACTCTTCGATGCTGGCGTGGCCGGAAACGTGTAGCGGTCCGCAGCCATCCAGTTCGTGAGTTTCGTGACGGTAGACATGCACGCCTTTGCGCATCAAATCATCCACCATATTGCCAATCAAGGCGTCGTTGCCACTCTCCGGAATTGGCGTGGAACTCAAAATGACGGTGTCCTGAGCTTTGAGCTTAATGTGTTTGTGGTCACCTTCACTCATGCGCACCAGCGCCGAGTTCGGTTCACCCTGACCGCCAGTGGCGACAATCACGACATCCTGGTCTTTCATATTCGGCACGCTGGCAATCGGCACAAAGGTGCCCTTGGGCACACGCACAAAGCCGTTGCGCACGGCCATTTCCAGGGTGCTCATCATGCTACGGCCGTCCAGGGCAATCTTTTTGCCATGGTGAACAGCAGAATTAATGATCATCTGTATACGGTTGACGTTGGTCGAGAAAATCGCCACAAAAATGCGGCCCGGCGCACGGTCCATGATATCTATGAAGCTTGGCTCAATGGTTGATTCACTGGGAGTTCGGCCTGGTCGCTCAGAACTAGTACATTCACTCAGCAAAGCAAGCACACCCTCATCACCAAGTTGTTTGAGACGCTCCATGTCAGTTCGTTCGTGATCCAACGGGTTGGGGTCAAAGCGGAAATCGCCGGTGTTGATGACCCGGCCTATCGGCGTATCCACGACAACGCAGGTACTACCCGGAATGGAGTGCGTGACGCGCACCAGTTCAATGAAGAAGCTACCCACTTTGAGCCGTTCGTGGTTGTTCTCGTTCATGGTGACCGTCTTTAATTCAAAGCCTTCTGGCATCGCCAGGCCGAAGTTCTGGAAAATTTCCTCCACGCGGCCAATCGTAAAGCGGCTGCCGTAGACCGGTACGCCC